>NZ_CAXFDV010000796.1:0-3782 GCF_964001545.1 uncultured Aquincola sp. | reverse complement strand
GAACAGCTGGATGCCCGCCTGGGCGCCTGGATGAGCCTGGCCCGCCGCTACCGCCGCGCGCCGGCCGAGCTGCCCACGTTGCTGGCCCAGTGGCGCAGCGAGCTGGCCGCGCTGGACGCAGCCGCCGACCTGGAAGGCCTGCAGAAAGCCCATGCCGAAGCGCAGCGCCGCTACCAGCAGGAAGCCGCCAAGCTGAGCAAGGCCCGCGCCGCCGCCGCCGGCCCGTTGGGCGATTCGGTGACCCGCGCAATGCAGCAACTGGGCATGGGCGGCGGCCGTTTCGAGGTGGCGCTGCTGCCGCAGGAGGCGCCGCAATCGTACGGGCTGGAGGCGGTGGAGTTCCGCGTCGCCGGCCATGCCGGCAGCACGCCCCGTGCGCTGGCCAAGGTGGCCTCGGGCGGTGAGCTGTCGCGGCTGGCGCTGGCCATTGCCGTGACCACCGCCGCCCGCGACGACGAAGGCGCCGGCACGCTGATCTTCGACGAGATCGACGCCGGCGTGGGTGGTGCGGTGGCCGACACCGTCGGCCGGCTGATGAAGCAACTGGGCCTGCGCCGGCAGGTGATGGCCGTGACCCACCTGGCGCAGGTGGCGGCCTGCGCCGACCATCACTTCGTGGTGTCCAAGGCGGCGCAGCGCGGCATCACCACCAGCGACGTGCAGCCGGTGGCCGGCGAGGCCCGCGTGAGCGAGGTGGCCCGCATGCTGGGCGGCGAACGGCTGGCAACAAGCCTGGCTCACGCCCAAGAATTGCTGGCACAGGCTGCAGCGCCTGCCGTTGTGGCCGATGATGTAACGGCCGCTCCTGGCAAGCCCACCCGCAAGCGCTCCCGTGCCTGAAGTTCCCCACACCGACACCGCTGACCTGCCGCCCGCCCACGCCATGCGCGAGGTGGTGCTGATCACCGGCATCTCCGGCTCGGGCAAGTCGGTGGCGCTGCATGCACTGGAAGACGCCGGCTACTTCTGCATCGACAACCTGCCGCCCGAGCTGCTGCCCGACTTCCTGCGCATCGAGCGCGACCGCTCCGACCGTCGGGTGGCCGTTGCGGTGGACGTGCGCAGCGCCGGCTCGCTGCCGCACCTGCTGCCGCTGATCGACCGGCTGCGCGGCGAAGGCGTGGGCATCCGCTCGCTGTTCCTCGACGCCAGCACCGATGCCCTGGTGCGCCGGTTCTCGGAGACACGCCGGCCGCACCCGCTGTCCACGCCCCAGGTGGCACCTGGCAGCGACCTGGTGGCCGATGGCCGCCGCGCACTGGTGGACGCCATCGAGCTGGAGCGCGAGCTGCTGGCCGAGCTGCGCGAGGTGTCCACCGTCATCGACACCAGCCAGCTGCGGCCGGCCCAGCTGCGGCTGTGGCTGCGCGATCTGGTGGGCGCACCGCAGGGCGGGCTGACGCTGGTGTTCGAGAGCTTTGCCTTCAAGCATGGCGTGCCGCTGGACGCCGACTTCGTGTTCGACGTGCGGGTGCTGCCCAACCCCTTCTACATCCGCGAGCTGCGCCCCTTCACCGGCCGCGATGCCGGCGTGGCCGACTACCTGGCCGCGCAGCCCGAGGTGCCCGAGATGCTGACGCAGATCGGCGACTTCATCACCCGCTGGCTGCCGGCCTTCGAGAACGACCAGCGCAGCTACCTGACCGTGGCCATCGGCTGCACCGGCGGCCAGCACCGCTCGGTGTACCTGGCCGAGCAGCTGGCCCGGCGCTTTCGCAGCCGCTGCGCCACGCTGCTGCGCCACCGCGAACTGGACGCACGGGACTGACCATGGCCGCACTGCCGCTGTTTCCGCTGCGGACGGTGCTGTTTCCCGGCGGCCGGCTCAACCTCAAGGTGTTCGAGGCCCGCTACCTGGACATGGTGGGCGACTGCCTGCGCCAGGGCCGCCCCTTCGGCGTGGTGTGCCTGCAGGCAGGCGGCGAGGTGCAGCGCAAGGACGGCAGCACCGGCGCCGTGCGCCTGCACGACACCGGCGTGCAGGCCCATATCGACGAAGTGGATGCCGAGCAGGCCGGCATCCTGCACATCCGCTGCAGCGGGCGGGAGCGCTTTGCGCTCAGCCAGCCGCGGCAGCAGGCCGACGGGCTGTGGCTGGCCGATGCCACGCTGCTGCCGGCCGACGAAGCGGCCGAACCGCCTGAAGACACCGCCGCCACCGTGCAGTCGCTGCGCGAAGCCATCGAGGCCATGCGGCGGGAGGGCGCCGAGCCCTTCATACCGCCCTACCAGTTCGGCGACGCCGGCTGGGTGGCCAACCGCTGGTGCGAGATCCTGCCGATCAGCCTGGCTGCCAAGCAGAAGCTGATGGCGCTGGACGACCCCGTGACCCGGTTGAAGCTGGTGGACGACTTCCTGCGCAAGCAGGGCGTCGTTGACGACTAGCCGAGCAACAGCTTGCGGATCGGCGCCGGCAGGCCCATGGCCGCGGCGTCGGCCAGCGTCACCCAGCGGCCGGCGGGCAGCGCGGCTTCCACTTCCGCCAGCGCCGCCGGCCCCAGCGCGGCGGGCAGCACATGGCGGTAGGGCTGCAGCGCCCAGTCGAAGTGCGTCAGCACATGCTGGAAGGGCGCCAGCGGCTCGCCCTGCCCGGGCCAGCCATGGCCCAGACGCCGCGGCTCGGCCATGTCGTCGTACAGCGGCAGCGTCCACAGGCCGGCCCACACGCCGGTCTCGGGCCGCTGCACCAGCCACACGCGGTCAGCCTGCTGCAGCCACAGCAGCGCATTGCTGCGGGCACTGCGCTTGAGCTTGCGGGTCTTGACCGGGTAGCGCTCGGGCTGGCCCTCCTTCTGCGCCACGCACACCGGCTGCAGCGGGCACAGCAGGCATTGCGGCCGGCGCACGGTGCAGATCGTCGCGCCCAGGTCCATCAGGCCCTGGGTGTAGATGTCCATGTCCTGCGCGGGCAGCAAGGCCTCGGCCAGCTGCCACAGCGCGCGTTCTTCTTTCAATGAAGCCAGGTCGCCGCCAAAGCCCAGCGCGCGCGACAGCACCCGCTTGACATTGCCGTCCAGGATGGCGGCGCGTTCACCGAAGCAGAAGGCCGCGATGGCCGCCGCGGTGGAGCGGCCGATGCCCGGCAGTGTGGCCAGCAGCGCGCTGCTGGGCGGAAAGGCGCCGCCGTGCTCGGCCATCACCGCCTGGGCGCAGCGGTGCAGGTTGCGGGCACGGCTGTAGTAGCCCAGGCCGCTCCACAGGCCCAGCACGTCGTCCAGCGGCGCGGCGGCCAGGGCGGCCACGTCCGGAAAGCGCTCCAGGAAGCGCGGGTAGTAGGCCAGCACCGTGGACACCTGTGTCTGCTGCAACATGATTTCCGACAGCCACACTCGGTAGGGGTCGCGCGTGTGCTGCCAGGGCAGGCCATGGCGGCCGTGGGTGCGTTGCCAGGCAATGACGCGGGCGGCAATGTCCGGGCGGGGCGCCGTGGGCGCGGCGGGGGATGGGGTCGACGGCTCGAGGATGGCGGCGGAAACAGCGGCGGCATTCATGCGCGCATCATCCGCTACGGCGAAGGCGGCACCGTTCCACCGAGCGGCCTCGCCCGGCGCCGCGGGACCTGGTCAGACCGCGCCGCTGCGGCCCCGGCCGCGGGCCGACCGCACCAGCGTCAGCGGGGGTGCCGCCTCGCGCCGCTCGGGCAGGGCCAGCGGAATGTCCACCTCCGACACCGTTTCGTTGAGCATCAGCGCCCGCAGGCTGGTGGCCTGCGCCTGCAGCTGCTCGCCCACGGCTTCCCAGTGGCGGTGCTGGGCCTGCAGTTCCTCGATGCGCCGCGACAG
>NZ_CAXFDV010000795.1:0-3874 GCF_964001545.1 uncultured Aquincola sp. | reverse complement strand
TGGGTGAGCCAGCCGGTCAAAGGCACCGAGATGGCATTGGCCACCGCGAAGCTGGTGATGACCCAGGTGCCCTGGGTGGCGCTGACGCCCAGGTCGCCGGCGATGGACGGCAGCGACACGTTGGCGATGGACGTGTCCAGCACGTTCATGAAGGTGGCCAGCGACAGCGCCACCGTGCCGAGCGCCAGCTGGGAACCCGTGAGCGGCTGCGGGCCGGCCGGGGCGGCCGCGGGTGCGGGCGCCGGTGGTGGGGCGGCAGCCGGCGGCGCGCCGTCGCCGGGCCGGGCGGCCAGGGTGGTGTCCGATGCCATGGGCGATCCTCAGAAGACTCAGTGCGCGGCCGAGCCCTTGGCGGCGCTGGCCACCTGGCTGCTGGCGGCCACGGCCACGCGCTTGCCCAGCTGGGCGGCGACGATGCGCTTGACCTCTTCATCGGCCCGCGCATCCAGCGCGTCGAAGACCTGGGTCTGCACCGTGGCGGGCGCCTTGGCCGAGTCGGCCAGCACCTTGCCGTCCTGCTGGGTGACGTCCACCGTCACGTCCATCGACAGGCCCACGCGCAGCGGGTGCGCCTGCACTTCCTGCGGGTCGAGCGCGATGCGCACCGGCACCCGCTGCACCACCTTGATCCAGTTGCCGGTGGCGTTCTGCGCCGGCAGCAGCGAGAAGGCGGCGCCGGTGCCGGCGCCCAGGCCCACCACATGGCCGTGGTATTCCACCTTGCTGCCGTAGACGTCGGCTTCCAGCGTGGCGGGCTGGCCGATGCGCAGCTTGCGCAGCTGGCCTTCCTTGAAGTTGGCGTCCACCCAGGTGTCGCCCAGCGACACCACCGACATCAGCGGTGCGCCGGCCTGCACCCGCTGGCCCAGCTGCACGCTGCGGCGGGCCACGTAGCCATCCACAGGCGCCAGCAGCTCGGTGCGCTGCGCGGCCAGGTAGGCCTCACGCACCTGGGCGGCGGCGCGCTGCACATTGGGGTGGTCTTCCACCGCGCTGCCGTCGGTCAGGGCCACGTTGGCGGCCAGCTGCTCGGCGGCAGCCACGCGGGCCGACTGGGCCGCGGCCAGCGCGCTTTTGGCGGCAGCCAGTTGCGACTGCGCATGGTTGAACTCTTCCTTGCCCACGGCGCCGGTGGCCAGCAGCGGGCGGCGGCGTTCCACATCGTCCTGCGCGCGGGTCACGTCGCTGTTGGCGCGGGCGATGTCGGCCTCACGCAGCGCCACCTGGGCCTTCAGCGCCGCGTTGTTGGCGAACAGGGTGCGCACTTCGCGCACCGTCTGCGCCAGCTGCGCCTCGGCCCGGTCCAGCGCCACGCGGGCATCGGCCGGGTCGAGCTTGACCAGCGGCTGGCCGGCCTTGACGAAATCGGTGTCGTCGGCCTGGATGGCCAGCACCGTGCCGCCGACCTGCGGCGTGATCTGCACCACGTTGGCCTGCACGTAGGCGTTGTCGGTGTTCTCGAAGTGGCTGGCCACCTGCCAGTGGTGGATGCCGTAGGCGGCCGCGCCCAGCAGCACCACGCCGCCCAGGATCAGCAGGCCGCGCTTGCGTGCCGGGGCCTGCGGGTTGGCGGCGGGGGCGGCGTTGTCTTGCGTTTGGCTCATGGTCTTGCTCGAAAGGGGGTGGGTCGGCGCGCTCAGCGGGCGGCGGCCAGGGTGGAAGTCGGGGCAGTGGCAGCAGAGGCAGTGGCGGTGGCGGCGGTGTCGCGCCAGCCGCCGCCCAGGCTGCGCATCAGCAGCGCCTGGGTGTCCAGCGCGCGGGCCTTCAGCTCGGCCGCGGTGCGGCGCTGGGCCAGCACGTTGCTTTCGGCGTTCAGCACCACCAGGAAGGTGCCCAGGCCGGCGCGGTAGCGCTGCAGGGCCAGGTCGTAGGCGCTTTCGGCAGCGGCCTGGGCCGCCACCTGCTCCTGCTGCTGGCGCTCGATGGCCTGCAGCGAGGCCAGCTGGTCGGCCACCTCACGCACCGCATCCACCACCGCGCCGTTGTAGCTCTGCACCGCAGCGTCCAGGTCGGCGCTGCGGCCACGCAGGTTGGCGCGCAGCCGGCCGGCGTCGAAGATCGGCAGGCGGATGGCCGGGCCGGCGCCGTACTGGCGGCTGCCCGCCTCGATCAGGTTGCCCAGGCCCAGCGCGCTGAAGCCGGCAAAGGCCGTCAGGTTGACGTTGGGATAGAACTCGGTGCGGGCGACGGCGACATCTTGCGTGGCGGCTTCCACCCGCCAGCGGGCGGCGGCGATGTCGGGCCGGCGGCCCAGCAGGTCGGCGCCCAACTGCGCCGGCATGGCGGGCAGCTGCACCGGCTGCAAGGCCGGCTTCAGGCTGGCCAGCGCCTGCGACGGCTGGGCGGTGAGCGCGGCCAGCTGGTTGCGGGCCAGCGCGATCTGCTCGTCCAGCTGGGCGATCTGCACACGGGCTTCGGGCAATGCTCCTTCGCCCTGGCGCAGCTCGACGTTGGTGTCCAGGCCGGCGTCGACCCGCTGGCGCACCAGCTTCAGGGTTTCGTCGCGCTGGCTCAGCGCCCGCTCGGCCACGTCGCGCAGCGCAAAGGCGCGGGCCAGGCCCACGTAGCTGCGCACGACGTTGGTGGCCAGCATCAGGCGGGCGGCGTCGGCATCGGCCATCGCGGCGCGTTCACCGCCCAGCGCGGCTTCCAGCGCGGCGCGGTTGCGGCCGAAGAAGTCCAGCTCCCACGAGACCCCGGCCTGCAGCGTGGCATTGGTGCGCACGGTGCCGGCCAGCGGCGGCGGAATCAGGCCGTTTTCGGTGTAGCGCTGGCGGGTGGCGTCGGCGCTCAAGGTGGCATTGGGGCGCTCGGCGGCGCGGGCGTTCTCGATCGCGGCGCCGGCACGTGCCACGCGGGCGGCGGCCACCTGCAGGCTGGGGCTGTCGGCCAGGGCCTTGTCCACCAGGCCGTTGAGCGTGGCGTCGCCAAAGGCCTGCCACCACTGCGGCTGCACCTCGGGCGTGGCCACTTCGGTGGCCAGGCCCACGCGGGCCGGCTCGATCTTCTGCGCGGTGGACTGGATGTTGCCGGGGCTGGCGCAGCCGGCCATCAGCACCACGGCCGACACCACGGCCAGCGCCGCGGTGAGGGTGGTGAGCGACACCGAACGTGCCGGCAGCGCGCGGTGCAGCACGCAGGGCAGCGCCGCCAGCCCGTGGCAGTCGGTGGAAGGTTGACGAAGTTTCACAACAGGCCTTTCTTGATCTTCAGGCGGCTTCCGCCGCATCGGCGGTGCCCTCGGCACCGCGCAGCGCGTCGCCGTTGCGCGCCATGCGGCGCAGCAACGACAGCAGCGTCTGCCATTCGTCCTGGCTGAATCCGGTCAGGTGATCGTTGAACACCTCGGCCAGCGCCGGCAGCACCAGCGAGGCCAGGCGATCGCCCTCTTGCGTCAGCTCGAGGTTGACCACCCGGCGGTCGGTGCCTGAGCGCACGCGGGCCACCAGGCCCTTGGCTTCCAGCCGGTCGAGCGAGCGGGTCATCGCGCCGGCATCGGTCTGCAGGTCGCGCGCCAGCGCCGCCACGGTGGCGCACTGGCCGAGCTTGAGCTTCATCAGCGGCACCCACTGCACATGGGTGAGGCCATGGCCGGCCAGGCGGCGGTCGGCCTGCAGGGCGATGGACTGCATCACCCGCTTGAAGAGCATGCCCAGGCTGTCTTCCGCATTCCAGGCGTCGGGGCGGTAGAAGCTGGCGGGGGTGGTCGGATCGGCGGATTCCATGGGGCAGATATTACTTGCCTAGGCAACCATTGTCAAGGCAGTGGCTGCATGAGCATTGATTGCCCCGGCAGTATTTGTCATGACACAACAGGAGCGCGGTTCCCGGTCCCTACACTGCGCGCCATGAGTTCCGCGCCCTCTTCCGCCCC
>NZ_CAXFDV010000794.1:0-6046 GCF_964001545.1 uncultured Aquincola sp. | reverse complement strand
TTGCCCAGCCCCAGCTTTTCCAGCACCCGCGCCCGGTACACCGAGACGGTCTTGGGTGAGAGCATCAGCTCCTCGGCGATGTCGGACAGGCGCTTGCCGCTGGCGATCATCACCAGGGTCTGCAGTTCGCGGTCCGAGAGCTTCTCGTGCGCCTGCTCGGGCACCGGGGTGGTCAGGCTTTCCACCAGCATCTGCGCGATTTCGGGCGTGACGTACTTGCGGCCCTGCGACACCGTGCGCACTGCCTGCACGATGATCTGCGGATCGCCGCCCTTGTTCACGTAACCGTAGGCCCCGGCGCGCAGCGCCCGGATGGCGTACTGGTCTTCCGGGTACATGCTGACGATCAGCACCTTGATGGGCGAGCCCTCGTCCTTGAGCACGTGCAGCACGTCCAGGCCGCTGCGGCCGGGCATGTTGATGTCGAGCACCAGCACGTCGCAGGTCGCGTTGCGCAGCAGCGCGCGCAGCTCGCCGTAGTCGCCGGCCTCGCCCACCACCTCGATGTCGGAGGCGTCGGACAGCGTGTCGCGGATGCCGCGCCGTATCAGCGCATGGTCATCGCACAGCATCACCTTGATCATGGTTTCCCCCAGGCGGATGGATCGTGTGTTTCTTCGTGCACGTCGTCGAACTCGTCGTCATGCCCCGGCGCGCTGCGGCTGACGTGCAGCGGCACCGACAGGATGAGCGTGGTACCTCGACCGCTGCCGCCGCTGCTGAGTTCCACCCAGCCGCCGACGGTGCCGGCACGTTCGTGCAGGCCACGGATGCCGAAGCTGCGGGCCTTGGCCAGGTCTTCGCTGGACAGGCCGCGGCCGTTGTCGCTGACTTCCAGCGACAGCACGCCCTGCGCCAGCGACAGGTCGATGGAGGCGCGGGTGGCCTGCGCATGCTTGCTGACGTTGGTCAGCGCCTCCTGCGCGGTGCGGTAAGCCACCAGCGGCACGCCGGGCGGCAGCGTGGGCAGCAGGTCGTGGCTGGTGCGGCAGCTGCAGGCAATGCCGGTGCGCTTTTCAAAGCGGTTGGCCATCCACTGCAGCGCAGCCACCAGGCCCTGCTCCAGGATGGCCGGCCGCAGGTTGTGCATGATGCGCTGGCTGGCCTCGATGGCGTAGGTGACGGTTTCCAGCGCCTGCTGCACCCGGTCGTATACCTCGGTGTTGACGGTGTGGCGGGCGATCCAGGCGAGGTCGAACTTGACCGCGGTGAGCGAGCCGCCCACGTCGTCGTGGATCTCGCGCGCGATGGCGGCGCGCTCCATCTCGACGCTGGTCTGCAGGTGCTGCGCCAGCTCCGACAGCCGCTGGCGCGAGGCGGCCAGCGCACGGTCGGTGTCGGCCTTCTGGCGGCGCATCTCGGTGGTCTCGATCGCGTGTTCCAGCGCCGGCGCCAGCCGCGAGAGGTTGGCCTTGAGCAGGTAGTCGCTGGCGCCGTTGCGCATGGCCTCGACCGCGGTGTCCTCGCCGATCTCGCCCGAGACCAGGATGAAGGGGATCAGCAGCCCGCTGCGGTTGAGGATCTCCAGCGCGGTCAGCCCCGAGAAGCCGGGCAGGTTGTAGTCGGACAGCACCGCGTCCCAGGGCTCGGCCAGCGCCTCGCGGAAGGCGGCCTCGGTGTCCACGCGGCGGGTGTCCACCTGCAGGCCTCCGCGGCGCAGGTAGGCCAGCGCGAGGTCGTGGTCAAGCTCGGAATCCTCGATGTGCAGAACGCGCAGGCGCTGGACGCGGGTCATGGCGGCGGAGTATCGGCGGGCGAGCCGGACCTCTGTGCAGGAAGTGGGAACTGGGGCGCATTTTGACGGGTGATTGCGGTATTGCCGCAGGCCGGGCGTTCCAACAATGCAAGGCATCGAAAACCAAGCCCCGGGCAGTCCGCCCGGTCGGGCAGATTCGCCGCCCTTGCCGGAGCCCCGAAGCCGATGAACGACGTTCAAGAGACCCAGCCCAGCGACGTGTTGCTGGCCAATGCCGAGATGCAGGACCACCTGATGGTGGCCTGCAACGATCTCGAACGCCTGCAGCGGCTGCTGTCCGGCGCGTGTGAAACCCTGATGGCCAGCTTCGACGGCGCCAATGCCGCGCTGGAGCAACTGCGCGAAGCCGCGGCGCACCACGACCCGGCCAGCACCGTGTCACAGCACCTGGCCACCGCCATCACGGCGCTGCAGTTCCAGGACATGGCCTCGCAGCTGGTCAACCACACCATGCAGCGCCTGCGCAACTGTGCCGACCGCCTGGCCGCCGACGCCTGGGGCGTGGACGACGAGGAAGGCCTGGCGATCGTGGAAACCCCGCCGCTGCGGCCCAACCCGGTGACGCAGGACGAGATGGACGCCGGTTCCATCGAGCTGTTCTAGGCACCGCGCGCCTGCGGTCCTTCGACAGTCCTAAAGAAGCCCCGGGTTCGCCCGAAAACCCCCGAGACAGATTCGGAGTTACGAACGATGCACTCAATCCTTGCCGTCGACGATTCGGCGTCCATGCGCCAGATGGTCACCTTCACCCTGAAGAATGCAGGCTACAACGTCGTCGAAGCCGTGGACGGCCAGGACGCATGGGAAAAGGCCAACAGCCGCGACTTCAACCTCGTGCTGACCGACCAGAACATGCCCCGCATGGACGGCATCGGCCTGACGAAAAAGCTGCGCGAGAACCCCAAGTTCAAGTCCACGCCCATCCTGATCCTGACCACCGAGTCCAGCGACCAGATGAAGCAGGCCGGCCGCGCCGCTGGCGCCACGGGCTGGCTGGTCAAGCCGTTCGACCCCGCCAAGCTGATCGAGGTGATCGGCAAGGTCATCCGCTGAAGCAGCACTCCCGGAGCACCCGATGGGCGAAATGACACAAGAGGGCGGCAACGCCTCGGCCGGCTTCGATCTGAGCCAGTTCTACCAGGTCTTCTTCGAAGAAGCCGGCGAGAACCTGGACAGCATGGAGCAGATGCTCCTGCAGATCGACCTGGAACAAGCCGACGACGAAGAGCTGAACGCGGTGTTCCGCTGCGCGCACTCGGTCAAGGGCGGCGCTGCCACCTTCGGCTTTGCCGACGTGGCCGAGCTGACCCACCAGATGGAGACGCTGCTGGACAAGCTGCGCCGCCATGAACTGGCGCCCAACGCCCAGATGGTGGACGTGCTGCTGGCCGCCGGCGATGCGCTGCGTGCCCAGCTGGCCCGCCACCAGGGCTCGGGCGGCGATCCGGTGGACACCGCCGAACTGCTGCTGAGCATCCGCGCGCTGGTCGAAGGGGGGTCCGCCCCCGTGGCCATCGCCGCGCCGGTGAGCGCCCCGGCACCGGCCCCGGTGGCCGCCCCGGCGCCGGAAAACCTGATCGACGACCTGCAACCGGCCGCCGCCGCACCCGCCGCGCCGCTGCCCGCCGGCGTGCGCCAGCTGGAGCTGACCGTCGGCCCGCTGCCGCAGCCCGAGCAGGCCGACAGCCTGGCCGACCTGTTCAAGGAAATCGCCGACCTGGGCGTGATCGAGCCGCTGGACGCCGGCCGCGCCGCCGACGGCATGCGCCGCTTCAAGATCACCACCAGCAGCCCGGACAACGACCTGCTGGACCTGTTCAGCTTCCATGTCGCCCGTGAGCACATGAAGCTGCAGCCGCTGGGCCCGGGCTTCGGCTTCCATGAAGGCAGCCCGGGTGCGCCCGAGCCGCAGCAGACCGCTTCGGTCGACCCCGGCTACGGCTTCTTCGACGACGCCCCCGGCGCGCCGGGCCAGGCCGTGGCCGCTGCCGCCGCCCCCGCACCGGGCCTGCCCGTGGTGGCCGAGGTGGCCAAGCCGGCCGCCGTCGCGCCGCGTGCCCCCAAGGCCGAGGCCAAGCAGGGTGCCGGCCTCGACTCGGCCACGCTGCGCGTGTCGGTCGAGAAGGTGGACCAGCTGATCAACCTGGTGGGCGAACTCGTCATCACCCAGGCCATGCTGGCGCAGAACAGCAAGAACCTCGACTCGGGCATCGCCCAGCAGCTCGTCTCGGGCCTGGCCGACCTGGAGCGCAACACCCGCGACCTGCAGGAAGCGGTGATGTCGATCCGGATGATTCCGATGTCGATGGTGTTCAACCGCTTCCCGCGCATGCTGCGCGACCTGGCGGCCAAGCTCGGCAAGAAGGTCGAGCTGGTGACGCAGGGTGAAGCCACCGAACTGGACAAGGGCCTGGTGGAAAAGATCACCGACCCGCTGACCCACCTGGTGCGCAACAGCTGCGACCACGGCATCGAGATGCCGGCCGACCGCCTGGCCAAGGGCAAGAGCGAGAACGGCACCATCACGCTGGTCGCTTCCCACCAGGGCGGCAGCATCGTGATCGAGGTGCGCGACGACGGCCGCGGCCTGTCGCGCGAGAAGCTGCTGAAGAAGGCCCGCGAGAAGGGCATCGACGCGCCGGACTCGATGACCGACGCCGAGGTGTGGAACCTCATCTTCGCGCCGGGCTTCTCCACCGCCGAACAGGTGACCGACGTGTCGGGCCGCGGCGTGGGCATGGACGTGGTGAAGAAGAACATCACCTCGCTCGGCGGCTCGGTGGAGATCGACTCGGCCGAAGGCTACGGCATGAGCGTGCGGGTGCGCCTGCCGCTGACGCTGGCCATCATGGACGGCATGAGCGTGGGGGTGGGCGACGAGTGCTACATCCTGCCGCTGTCCAGCGTGGTGGAGTCGTTCCAGGTGCAGCCGGGCATGGTCAAGACCATCGGCGGCAGCGGCCGCGTGGTGGAAGTGCGCGACGAGTACATGCCGGTGATCGACCTGGAGGAAGTGTTCCAGGTGCCGCGCTTCGACTTCGAGCACGTGAGCAACATCCTGGTGGTCATCGAGGCCGAAGGCGGCCGCGTGGCGGTGCTGGTGGACGAGTTGCTCGGCCAGCAGCAGGTGGTGGTCAAGAACCTCGAGGCCAACTACCGCCGTGTCAACGACGTCTCGGGCGCCACCATCATGGGTGACGGCCGGGTGGCTTTGATCCTGGACGTTGGCAGCCTCATCCGCCGCAGCCGCCATTAAGCGCACGTGAAAGTAGTGATCATGCAGCTGAACGACATGATGAGAAGCTTCACCATCCGCATGCGCATGATCGGTGCGATCGGCGTGGTGCTGGTGCTGCTGACCCTGGTGGGCAGCGCGGGCCTGTACGGCATGTACCGCATCGAGTCCATCAACACCGCGTTCGCCCAGAACACGGTGGCCGAGGCCTCGGAGCTGAGCGACCTGCGCGCCGCCATCGGCGAGCTGCGCAGCCGCGAAAAGGACATGATCATCAGCTATGAGAAGCCGGAGCTGGTGGCCAAGCACTACGAGGCCTGGAAGCAGACGCTGGAGCGCGCCAACAAGCTCATCGTCGAGATGTTGTCCGGTGAAGAAGACCTGGACAACCCCATCCTGCGCCGCATGCAGCCGGAGCTGGAGAACTACGCCAAGAAGCTGGCCCCGGTGGCCCGCCAGCTGGAAGCGGCTGCGTACGACACCGCCACCGTGGCCAACCGCATGCTGGGCCCGGCCCATGCGCACAGCGACGCGGCCGAGGCCCTGGTGGCCGAGGTGCGCAAGGCGCTGGAGCAGGAATCGACCGAAGCCCACGCCGAAGGCGGCGCGGCCGTGGCCAGCACGGTGTGGCTGTTCGGCGGCGCCCTGCTGCTGGCCGTGGCCGTGGTGCTGCCGCTGACGCTGCTGAACATGCGCTCGATCTGCCAGCCGGTGGACGACGCCCGCCGCCTGGCCGATGCCATCGCCAAGGGCGACCTGACCGGTGAGGTCCAGGCCGACGGCAAGGACGAAACCGCGCAGCTGCTGCGTTCGCTGTCGGCGATGCAGCAGCGCCTGCGCAGCATCGTGGGCGACATCCGCGACGCGGCCTCCAGCATCCAGCTGGCTTCCAGCGAGGTGGCCACCGGCAACCAGGACCTGAGCCAGCGCACCGAGAACACCGCCAGCAACCTGCAGCAGGCCGCCAGCAGCATGGAGCAGCTGACCGGCACCGTGCGCCAGACCGCCGATGCCGCCACCACCGCCAACCAGCTGGCCGGCTCCGCCTCGGACAC
>NZ_CAXFDV010000793.1:0-2219 GCF_964001545.1 uncultured Aquincola sp. | reverse complement strand
GCGCCGCGCAGGTTGGGCACCAGCGCCGTGACTTCCAGGCCGGGCAGCTGGCAGGCGGCCTGCACCAGCGTGGCGGTGTCGGCCAGCTGCGGCAGCAGCCGCGGCGGCACGAAGGAGCCCACCTCGATCTGCCGCAGGCCGGCCGCATGCAGCGCCTGCAGCCATTGCAGCTTGATGTCGGTGGGCACGGTGCGGGCGATGGACTGCAGGCCGTCGCGCAGGCTGGTGTCGCGCAGCGCGACCGGTGCAAGGGGATGGACGTTGGGCATGCCCACACTCTAGGCATCGCCGCCAGAGACGCCAGCGATATTTGGGAACGCGATCCGTTCCCAAGCGTGATGCCAGAATCCAACGATGAACCGCACCTTCGACCCCGTGTCGCTGCGCCTTTTCATCGCCGTGTGTGAAGAGGGCAACATCGCCCGTGCGGCCGCGCGCGAGGCATTGGTGGCCAGCGCCGTCAGCAAGCGAATGGCGCTGCTGGAAGCGGAACTGGGCATGCCGCTGCTGCTGCGCGGTCGCCGCGGCATCGAGCCCACGCCTGCCGGCCAGACGCTGCTGCGCCAGGCGCGCGAGATGCTCAACCTGATGGCCCGCGTGCATGCCGAGCTGAGCGCGTTCACCCAGGGCGTGGTGGGCAATGTGCGCATCGTGGCCAGCGTGTCGGCGCTGGCGCTGGGCCTGCCGCGCGACGTGGCGGGTTTTCTCGAAGCGCATCCCCGCCTGCATGTCTCGCTGACCGAGCGGGTGGGCAAGGACGTGGTGCGCGAGGTGCGCGAAGGCACGGCCGACCTGGGCGTGGTGTGGGACGCGGTGGGCACCGGCGACCTGCCCGTGCTGCCTTACCGCGGCGACCGGCTGGGCCTGCTGATGCCGCTGGACCATCCGCTGGCCGCGCGCCGCAGCGTCAGCTTTGCGCAGGCGCTGCCGTACCCGGCCGTCAGCGTCACGCCCGGCGGCCTGCTGGACGACCTGGTGCGGCGCCAGGCCGGCCTGCTGGGCGCGGCCTGGACACCGCGCATGGAAGTGGCCAGCTTCGAGGCGGCCGAGCACATCGTGGCCGCCGGCCTGGGCGTGGCCATCGTGCCCATCGGCGCCACCGGCGACGCGGCCGGCACGCTGGTGTGCAAGCCGCTGAAAGACGCCTGGGCTCGCCGCCAGCTGGTCATCCTCAGCCGCAGCGAGCCCTGGCTCTCGGCCCCGGCCAGGGCGGTGCGCCAGCACCTGGCCGAGGTGGCCCAGGACCTCAGGCGCGCGCCGCCGTCGCCTTCGTCACGCGGGCCTTCAAGTCGGTGATGAGATCCATCGACAGGTGTTGACGGGGCCATCGTGCCGCCGGCCAGCGCCCTCGATGTCGCGGGTTCCGCCTGAGCACCAGCGGGCCTGGCGGCAGCAGCAGCGTCCATCGCGTGACCGGCTGGCGCGTGGCGGGGCAGCGCAGCAGTGGCACCGCGCCCGCCATCAACCTACGCTTGCCGGCCACCGCAGCCACGGTCTACGGTGCCTTCGTGCAGCCACAGCTGGCCTTCGACCGCCCGATGGACACGGGCGTCGAGGCCGATCGACGACCTGGCCGATCGGCACGCAATGTCGGGCAGACGCAGTACTGGCCATTCACGGCCGATCCCGGGCGCTTTGCGGCGCCGCAGACCTTGCTGGCAGCCCACACCGGCCAGGCCATGGCCAACATCGGCAACCCGGCCCACGGCAAGGTGGCGGACCTGGATGGCGATGGCCGCAACAACCTGCTGGAACGACCACGGCAGCAGTGCGCCCGACGCGCTGGCGATCGGCGAGCGCGCGCGGGCCATGGCGGCCGCATCGGTGCGCGGCGCGGCCCAGCCTGCGGCCAGCGGCTCGGGTGTCAGCCTGCAGCAGCGGCTGTCGCGCCTGCTGCGCGGCAGCGACGGGTCGCGCTGAGGGGCGCCCTCCGGGGCAGCGGGCCGGGGCAGGGCCCGGCCCGCCATGTCGCCCGGCGGGCTCAGGCCTGGTCGGCTTCCCTGCCCTGCTCAGCCTGCTCAGCCTGCTCAGCCTTCGGCCGGCCGGTCTTCAGGCTGGGCACGCGGTCCAGCGCGGTCAGGAAGGCTTCGTCGGGCAGGGCGGCCAGCGCGGCGATGCCGGCGCGCAGCAGCTCGCTCTTCTTCACGTGGCGGTGCAGCACGGTGCCGCGCTGCTTGAGCTGCGCCAGCAGCTCGTACTCGGCCTTGGGCATGGTGAAG
>NZ_CAXFDV010000792.1:0-5913 GCF_964001545.1 uncultured Aquincola sp. | reverse complement strand
CTCAGGCGCCTGCCCAAGCTGCCGGCGGTGGTGTTTGTCACCGCCCATGCCGACCATGCGCTGCAGGCCTTCGAGCTGGACGCGGTGGACTACCTGACCAAGCCGGTGCGGCGCGAGCGACTGCAGGCGGCGCTGCAACGCGTGGCGCAGCGGCTGGGCCGATACCAGGCGGTGCCGGCCGAGGTGCCGGCGCTGGTGGTCACCGAGCGCGGCAAGGTGTGGCGGGTGCCCTTGGCCGAGGTCCTGTACCTCAAGGCCGAGCTGAAGTACGTGACGCTGCGCACCGCCGAGCGCAGCTATGTGCTGGATGAATCACTGACCGAGCTGGCGCCGCGGCTGGGCGAGCGCTTCTTGCGCATCCACCGCAATGCGCTGGTGGCGCGCGATGCCATCCGCGCGCTGGAGCGGCGCGGCGCGGCGCCGCCGGCTGCCGGCACCGAACCGGAGGACGGTGCCGAAGGCTGGGCCGCCCAGGTGGCGCCCACCGGCGAATGGCTGGCCGTCTCGCGCCGGCAGCTGGCTGCCGTGCGAGAGGCGATCGAGGCGGCGCGCTGGTGAAGCCAGGCGCGCCGCCCGGGCCTTACTTGCTGCCTTGGCGACGACGCGCGAAGAAGCCAACCGCCAGCAGACCGCCGGCCATCAGCGCGTAGGTGCCGGGCTCGGGCACCGGCGAGACGGCCAGACCGGCCAGCGGCGGCGCGATGGCGGTGTTGCCGCCGATGCCGAAGGCGCCCACCATCATCGTGGCGCCGGTGCTCAGGTCCACCGTGTACAGGCCGCTCTTGCCGGTGTCGGCATCGGTGAAGGCGGCGTAGGCCATGTTGCCCACCGTGATGTCGAAGCCCGAAACGCCGTTGACATCCATGCCCAGCGAACCCACGGTGGTGATGGTGGGGTTGTTGAAGCCGGTGGTGGCCACCTTCAGCGTATCGCTGGCGGTGTCGATGTAGTACAGCGAGGTGGCGGTGCCCGGATTGGTGTCGTTGTTGCTGTACGCCACCGACGACAGGCCGGCCGCGATCGGCGTGGCCACGGTGGTGGCGCCGGTGTTCACGTTGAAGGCGTAGTTCTGGCCGCTGCTGCTGATCACGCGCAGCGAGGCCGCGCCCGACAGGTCGGCTGCCGGGTTGAAGTCCAGGCCCACGGCCGAGCCCATCAGCGGGGCCGACAGCGTGCCCACGTAGCTGGCAGCGCCGCTCATCGACAGGCTGTACACGTTGGACGAGCTGCTGACGCCGTACAGCAGGCCGGTGGTCGGCCGGATGTCGATCGACAGGATGCGCTCGTTGGCCATCTGCAGGCCGGTGATGTTCATCAAGGCCGAGCCGGCGGTGGGCGTGGCGCTGTCGAAGGTGACCAGCGCATTGGTGGTCGTCAGGCCCACCACGGGCAGCGCCATCGCCGGGGCGGCGAAGGCGCCGGCAACCATGCAGGCGGCCGCGGCGACGCCGCGGACCGAGAACTTCTGGAACGTCGGGAACATGGACAAGCTCCTGGCAAGTGTGTTGTACGCGTCCTGCCGCGGAATGCGGCTGGCGCGCGAGCACCTACGCAGCAACCCCCTGTCCCGGATGCAGCCCGACCCCCTTGCCAGGGGTTTCGGCCGGCGGCGGGGAACTATTTCGACGGTGTTGCAACCATGGCCGCCAGCGCGTACTGCAGCGCCAGCGTGTAGCCCATCGTGCCCAGGCCGACGATGGTGCCCACCGCCACGTCCGACAGGTAGCTGTGGTGGCGAAAAGCCTCGCGCTTGTGCACGTTGCTGATGTGCACCTCGATGAACGGAATCGCCACGCCGGCCAGAGCATCGCGGATGGCCACGCTGGTGTGGGTGAAGGCGCCGGGGTTGATGACGATGTAACCCGTGCCGTCGGTACGGGCGGCATGGATGGCGTCGACGATGGCGCCTTCGTGGTTGCTCTGGAAGGCGGCCAGCTCGGCGCCTGCGGCCTGCGCCTGGGCACGGGCCGCCGCTTCCACGTCGGCCAGCGTGGTGGCGCCGTAGATCTGCGGCTCACGGGTGCCGAGCAGGTTGAGGTTGGGGCCGTTGATGAGCAGGATTTTCATGGTGCTTGGCAAGAATGGGCGCTGCAGTATGGCGGCGCGGCGTGTTGGCTTCAGGCGTCGGCCCGCTGCGCCAGCATCTGGCGGAAGTGCGCTTCCACCCGCTGCGCATCGGGCTGCAGACCGGTGAACAGGCGAAACGCCCCCAGTGCCTGGCCCACGGCCATGCCGCCGCCGTCCACGGTGGCGCAGCCGCGGGCGCGGGCGGCCTTCAGCAGCGCGGTGTCCAGCGGAAAGTACACCACGTCGGCCACCCACAGGCCCGGGTGCAGCAGGTCTTCGGGCAGCGGCAGGCCGGGCAGCTTGTCCATGCCGGTGGGCGTGGCGTGGATCAGGCCGGTCGCGCCCTGCAGCGCCAGCGCCACGTCGGCCTGGGCGCTGGCGCGGTCGGTGCCGTGGGCGGCCTGCAGCGCGGCGGCCAGCTCCTCGGCCTTGGCCGCGTCACGGTCGTTCACCACCAGGTGCCGCACGCCCATGCGCAGCGCGGCATGGGCGATGGCAGCGCCGGCCCCACCCGCGCCCAGCAGGGCCACGCGCGACAGGTCGGCGCCGGGCAGCCGGCGCTGGAAGGCTTCCACCCAGCCGGCGCCGTCGGTGTTGTGGCCGATCAGCCGGCCGTCGCGGCACACCACGGTGTTCACCGCGCCCATGGTGCGGGCTTCGTCCGACAGTTCGTCCAGCAGCGGAATCACCGCCTGCTTGCACGGGTAGGTGATGTTCAGGCCGTCGAAGCCCATCACACGCACCGCCTGCATCAGCGTGGGCAGCACTTCCGCGCCCACGCCGCTGCGGTCCAGGTCGATCAGCTGGTAGTGCAGCCGCAGGCCGTGCTGGGCCGCTTCCTGCTCATGCATGGCCGGCGTCAGCGAGCGCTGGATGCCGGCGCCGATCAGCCCGACCAGGGCCTTGCGGGGCGCGGCAGGCGTCACTTGCGCACCTTGGCAATCTCGGCGTACAGCGCCTTGACGGTGGCTTCGCCCACGTTGGCGGTCTGCTTGTCGATCACCGGCTTGATCTTGTCGCGGATGCGTTGCAGCTCGGCCGGGGCGAGGTCGTTGACCTGCATGCCAGCCTTCTTCAGATCGGCCAGCGCGGTGTCGGCGGCGGCGCGCGAGACCTGGCGCTGGTAGGCGGTGGCCTCGGCCGCGGCTTCGGTGAACAGCTTCTTCTCGTCGGCCGACAGGCTGTCCCACAGCTTCCTGCTGACGATCAGCGCCTGCGGGTTGTAGATGTGGTGGGTCAGGCTGAGGTACTTCTGCACCTCGTTGAACTTGCTCGACAGGATCACCGTGTTGGGGTTCTCCTGGCCGTCCACCGCCTTCTGCTCCAGCGCCGGGTACAGCTCGGGAAAGGGCATGGGCGTGGCATTGGCGCCCAGGGTGTTGAACAGGTCGATGTAGATCGGGCTCTGGATCACACGCAGCTTCAGGCCCGAGAAGTCTTCGAGCTTGGCGATCGGCCGCTTGCTGTTGGTGACGTTGCGAAAGCCCAGGTCCCAGTAGCCCAGGCCCACCAGGTTCTTCTCGGCCAGCTTGCCCAGCAGGCCCTTGCCGAACTCGCCGTCGGTCACGGCATCGGCCTCCTGTGCGTTGTTGAACAGGAAGGGGAAGTCGAAGACCGCGAACTCCTTGACCTGCGCGGTGAGGATGCCGGCGTTGAGCACCGTCATCTCCACCGTGCCGCCCTGCAGCGCCGACACCGTCTGCAGGTCGCCGCCCAGCGTGCCGCCCGGGAACAGCTTGACGCTGATCTTCTTGCCCGACCTGGCCGCCACCAGCTCGGCGAACTTGGCCGCGCCCTGGGCCTGCGGATGGCCGGTCTGGTTCTGGAACGCGAACTTGATGGTGCGTTCCTTGATGTCCTGCGCCAATGCGGCGCCCAGCGGCAGCAGCGTGGCCAGGCCGATGCACAGCGTACGGGTCAGCTTGTTCATGTCGTCGTTTCCTCAGTCGAATCAGCCGGCAAACCAGCGGGCCGGCACCGTCACCAGGCCGGGGATGAACACCAGCAGGAACATCACCGCGAACTGCGCCGCCATGAAGGGCAGCACCCCGCGGGTGACGTCGTCCATCTTCATGCGGCCCACCCCCGCCACCACGTTGAGCACGGTGCCCACCGGCGGGGTGATCAGGCCGATCGCGTTGTTCATGATGAACAGCACGCCGAAGTACACGGGGTCGATGCCGGCGGCCTTGATCACCGGCATCAGCACCGGCGTCATGATCAGGATGGTGGGCGTCATGTCCATCGCGGTGCCCACGGCCATCACCAGCAGCATGATGGCGATCAGCAGCAGCGTCTGGTTGCCCATGAAGGGTTCCAGCAGGCCGACCATCTTGCTGGGGATGTCGGCCACGGTCATCAGCCAGGCGCTGACCATGGCCGCCGCCACCAGGAACATGATGACCGCCGTGGTGCGCGCCGCGGTGACAAACACCTCGCAGGTCTGGCGCCAGCTCATCTCGCGGTACACCAGCGTGGCCACCAGCAGCGCATACACAGCGGCCACCACCGCCGCCTCGGTGGGCGTGAACACGCCCATCTTCAGGCCCACCAGCACGATGACCGGCAGGAACAGCGCCCAGCCCGATTCCTTCAGCGCCTGCAAGCGCTCGGCGCTGGTGGCCTTGGGCGGCGGCACCACGGCCTCGCGCTTGGCCACCCACCACCAGGTGCCGGCGATGGCCAGGCCCATCAGCAGCCCGGGCACGATGCCGGCCAGGAACAGCTTGCTGATGGACACGTTGGCCGCCACGCCGAAGATCACGAACCCGATCGACGGCGGAATGATGGGCGCGATGATGCCGGCCGAGGCGATGAGGCCGCCGGCACGCGCCTTGTCATGGCCGGCGCGCACCATCATCGGCAGCAGCAGCGCGGCCAGCGCGGCCGTGTCGGCCACCGCCGAGCCCGACAGCGCCGCCATCAGGCAGGCGGCCACGATGGCCACGAAGCCCAGGCCGCCGCGGCGGTGGCCCACCAGCGTGAGCGCCAGCGCCACGATGCGGCGCGACAGGCCGCCGACGTTCATGATCTCGCCGGCCAGCATGAAGAAGGGCACCGCCAGCAGCGGAAAGCTGTCGGCGCCGTTGATCACGTTCTGCGCCAGGATCTGCGCGTCGAACAGGTCGAGGTGCCACATCAGCGCCACGCCAGACAGCAGCAGCGAGTAGGCGATGGGAATGCCCACCCCCATGGCGGCCAGCAGCGAGCCCAGGAAGATGAACACGGTCATGGCGCGCTCCGGTTCAGGTCTTCGGACTCCTGCACCATCACCAGCTCGTCGTCGGTGATGCGACCGCTGAGCGCCCGCCCCAGCTCACGCAGCAGCAGTGCCGCGCTGAGCACCGCGAACACCACGCCCACGCTGTAGAAGATGCCCATGGACAGGCCGCTGGTGGGCGCGGTCACGTCGGCATTGATGCGGGCCTGCTGCAGGCTGCCCGAGAAGAGCAGCCAGGTGACCCACAGCATCAGCCCCTGCCCCAGCACCGCGCAGGCCCGCTTGCCGGCGCGCGGCAGCCGCGAGACCAGCATGTCGGTGCCCAGGTGGCCGCGGTCCTTCAGCGCCACCACCGCGCCCATGAAGGTGAGCCACACGAACAGCCAGCGCGACAGTTCCTCCGACACCGTGATGCCGGTGTTGAAGGCGTAGCGCAGCACCACGTTGCCGAACACGAGCACCACCATCACCGCCAGGGCGATGGCGATGAGGGCGTCCAGCAGCTTGCAGAACCGGTTGATCCAGTCGTCCATGTCGGCAGGTCTCCATCCGCTTGCGCCGATGCAGTGCCGACGCCTGCCGACAATGTACGAACTGGTTAGTTTTGGAACAGCGGGGATTACCCG
>NZ_CAXFDV010000791.1:0-6120 GCF_964001545.1 uncultured Aquincola sp. | reverse complement strand
GCCGCAGCGTGCGGGCATCGGCGGCTTCCGTTTCCAGGCCCAGGCCGGGCGCGCGCTCGGCGCGGGCGCGGTCGCCGGCTTCGGCCAGCCAGGCCTGCAGCTGCGCCACATCCGGCGCATGGCTGGCGGGCAGCAGGTCGAGGTCGAACAACCCCAGCTCGTCGGTGGTGGTGTCGTGCAGACCGGCCACGAACCAGGTGCTGGGCGGCAGCGTGACGCCCCGGCCGTGCAGCCCGTTGCGCACCGCCGGGTCGTTGAGCAGCCCGGCCAGCAGCCGGGCATTGACCTCGCCCGTCTGGCCGCCGCAGGCGCCGCAATCCAGGCCGGCGGCATGCGGGTTGTTGCTGCTGCTGCTGCCATGGCCGGCCAGCAGCACCAGCCGGGCATGACCCTGCTTCAGGCCCATGGCGGTGAGTGCCTGGGCGGCCGCCTGCACCCGGTCGGCCAGGTCGCTGCCGTCGGGCGCGGCGGGCCAGCGGGGGCGCAGCCGCTGCGCGGCAGCGGCGGGCAGGCCGGCGTGTTCCACCGCGCGCTCCGGGCCCCCGCGGCCCAGGCCGCGCTGCAGCAGCGGTGCTGCCATGGCCAGGCCGCAGGATTCCACGAACGAAAAACCCGAGCCCGCGCCGCCCTTGAAGGCCTGCCACACCTGCGCCCAGCCCAGGCGCTGGCGGCGGCGGCGCGCCAGCCACTGGCCCAGGCCCGGCTCGTCGCTGTCTTCGGTGGCACACAGCGCCGGGGCCAGCAGGCCGGGCAGCTGCGGCCGCTGCAGACCGGTGCCCAGCGGCTGCCAGGCCACCGGCATCGCGAAGAAGCCGGCAAAGCCGCGCGTCTGCACCTGCGGGCCGGCCGCTTCCAGCGCGCGGCGGAACACCTCGGACCGCACGTCGATGCAGAACACCGCCTGCACGGCGGGCGATGTGGCCGCCGGCACCGGCGCCGGGCCGTGGGCCAGCGCCTGGGTCAGCGGTGCCTGGTAGCTGCGCTCCAGCGCGTCCTGCCACAGCCAGTCGGCGCGCTGGGCGCGGCGGGCCGCCTCCACCGCCTGCGCCTGGCGCTGCCACGCTGCCACCAGCCGTTCGGCCAGATGCTGCTGGGCATGGCCGCGGTGCAGCAGCCATTCCCAGGCCAGGCGAATGGCCAGCAGGTGCACGATGTGCGCGTCGTCCTGCTGCTGCAGCCGCGCCTGCCAGCGCTGGTAGGCACACCAGGCCGCCCAGCCATTGATGCTCAGCAGCAGCGCGCTCAGGTAAGCCTCATGCGCCTGCGCGGGCAGCCCCAGCGCCTGCAGGGCCCGGGCGATCAGCGCCTGCGGCTCGCGCGGCAGCTGCGCCACCTGGCGGCTGAAGCCGCGAAAGCCCATCAGCATGCCCGGACCCAGGTCGTGCGCCGACTGGCGCAACCAGCAGGCATACAGGCCGCCGCTGCGGTCGGGGCCCCAGGCCGCCTGGGCGTCGTCGAAGTAGGCGGCGCAGCACTGGCTGATGTGGTGGGTGACCGCATCGCGCCAGGCCACCGCGTGGCACAGGTCGCGACGGGCGTCCAGCAGGTCGGTGACCAGCGGCAGCCGCAGCGGCGGCGGCGGATCGGCGTGGTAGCGGCCCACCAGGCCGGCCACGGTTTCGGTGGAGCCGGCCGCGTCGATGGCGGCCTGCAGGTGGCGCTCGCTGAGCCGGCCTTCGGACCAGTGCCGCAGGAAGTCGGCCCGCGGCATCAGCATCGGGCTGCCGGCCCGCACGGCCAGCTGCGCCGCGGCTTCGTCGATCGGGCGCTGGCGGTAGCCCCAGTAGGGGTTGACGGCGATGAAGCGATCCAGCGGCCAGGTGGGCGCCACGCGGTCGCAGGCAGCCTCGATGGCCTGCTGCAGGCGTTCATCCAGCGCCAGGGGCTCGGGCAGGTCCAAGGTCGTGTTCATGGCGATCTCCGGTGCGCGATGGGGCGAGGTCTTAGGATTGCTGCGGCCGCACGCGGGCCGGCAGGGGCAACGGCGCGGTGTGCACCGGCGGCGGCGGTAGGCGCGCCGGCCACAGCCGGAAGGTCAGGCGGGTGAACAGCTCGTCCAGGTACAGGCCACCGAACATCGCGGGGTACAGCCGGCGTGCCAGCGCACCCTGCGGCGCCGCCAGCACCAGGGCCTGCAGCATGAAGAGGCCCAGGAAACAGCCGACCACCCAGGCCACCAGCCAGGCCGGCACCATGGGACCGGCCGCGCTGCCGGGGTGTGCTGCGGCCCAGGCCGCTGCCATGGCCGCATGCAGGCCCAGGTACAGACCGGCCAGGCCGGCCGCCACGCCCAGGCCGGCCAGGGCAGCGGCCAGGCTACGGGCCCGCACCACCAGCGGTGCCAGGGCCAGCGCCAGGATCACGCTGGCGGCCAGCATCGGGCCTTGCGGCACCGCGCCCAGGCCCCAGGCCGCCGCAGCCACGGCCACCACCAGCAGCCCGGCCAGCGCGGCGCCGGCCCAGTGCAAGGCATCGGCACGCGGCGCCGCCGGCATCAGCTGCCGCAGGCGGGCCTGCCGCACGGCGCCACCGGCCGACAGGAAGGCATGGGCCTTGTACAGCGAGTGCGCCATCAGGTGCAGCAGCGCCAGCGCATGCAGGCCCAGGCCGCACTGCATCAGCATGAAGCCCATCTGCGCGCAGGTGGACCAGGCCAGCGACACCTTGATGCTGATGCGCGTCATCATCACCAGTGCGGCCACCACGGCGGTGGCGGTGCCCACCACCACCAGCAGGGCCTGCGCGGCGGGCACCTCGGTCACCAGCCCGCCCACCCGCAGCAGCAGGAAGCCGCCCAGGTTCACCACGCCGGCATGCAGCAGGGCCGAGACGGGCGTGGGCGCTTCCATCACCTGGATCAGCCAGCCATGCACCGGCAGCTGCGCGCACTTGAGCAAAGCGCTGGCGGCCAGCAGCACCGCCGCGGCCTGCAGGTAGCCGTCGGGGCCGCTGCGCTGCGCCAGGGCGGCCAGTGCGGCGTCGATGTCCAGCGTGCCCAGCCGGCTGCCCACCAGGGCCACACCCGCCAGCAGGCACAGGTCGCCCACGCGGCTGGCGATGAACTTCTTGTGCGCGGCAATCAGCGCCGCCGGCCGCTCTCGGAAGAAGGTGAGCAGGCCGTGCAGCTGCAGGCTGGTGGCCACCCAGGCCAGCGCCAGCACCGCCAGGTTGTTGGTGCCCACCAGCACCGTCACCGCGGCCAGCATGCCCATCAGGCCGCGCACGTAGCGCGCCTGGCCGGTGGCCCCTTGCAGGTAGCTGCGCGAGTAGCCGGTGATCACCCAGCCGATGAAGCACACCAGCAGCATCACCACCCCGCCCAGCAGGTCGCTGCGCAGGCCCGGGCGCAGCGCACCGGCCTCGCCCAGGCTCAGCAGCGCCGGGCCATGCCATGCCGCAGGCCCGCCGCTGGCCAGGCCCAGCAGCGACAGCAGCGCTGCCAGCAGCGCGAGCACGGCGGCCGAGCGGGCCAGGCGCCACAGCGCCAAGGTGCGGCCGGGGGCCACCGCCGCGGCCACGGCAGCGCCGGCCAGCAGCAGCGGCGGCAGCGCCAGCAGCGCGGCGCGCCAGGGCGCCAGGTCAGGCAGCAGGTGTTCCATGTCACGGCTTTCGGCAAGTCATGGCCGCCACTGTGCCGGGGCACAACGCTTCCGTAAAATTCATTGTTCCTGACAAACCGTTCGACCACAGCGAAGGATTAGGCGATGGCACGGCTCAACTTTCATCACCTGCATTCGTTCTGGGCAGTGGCCAAGGAAGGGCACCTCACGCGCGCGGCGGCGCGGCTGCATGTGTCGCAATCGGTGCTGTCCACGCAGATCAGACAGCTGGAAGAGCAGCTGGGCCATGCCCTCTTCCAGCGCGTGGGCCGCACCCTGCAGCTGACCGAGGCCGGCCGCATGACGCTGACCTATGCCGAGTCCATCTTCACCGCGGGCCAGGAGCTCACGGCCCTGCTGCGCGACGGCAGCACGCAGGCCCGGCAGGTGCTGCGCATCGGCTCGGTGGCCACGCTGTCGCGCAACTTCCAGGAGAACTTCGTGCAGCCGCTGCTGCAGCGGCAGGACGTGTCGCTGGTGCTGCAGTCAGGCAGCCTGGAAGAGCTCCTGCAGCGGCTGCGGGTGCACACGCTGGACCTGGTGCTGTCCAACCGGCGCGTGCATGCGGATGCCGAGCATCCCTGGCGCTGCCGGCTGCTGGCCCGCCAGCCAGTGAGCCTGGTGGGCCGGCCGCGGGGCCGTCGGCGCGCCTTCCGCTTTCCGCACGACCTGGCCGAAGTGCCCTTGCTGCTGCCCGGGCGCAGCAGCGACATCCGGGCCGGCTTCGACCTGCTGTGTGAACGGCACGGCCTGCGCTGCCAGGTGCTGGCCGAGGTGGACGACATGGCCATGCTGCGGCTGCTGGCGCGCGACACCGGCGCCGGGGTGGTGGCCCTGCTGCCCAGCGTGGTGGTGCGCGACGAACTGGCCAGCGGCCAGCTGGTGGAGTACTGCGTGGTGCCAGATCTGATCGAGACCTTCTACGCCATCAGCATCCAGCGTCATTTCGAGCCGCCGCTGCTGAAGACACTGCTGCAGCGCGATGCCACCGATGTGCTGGCTGGCGGCTAGGCCCCCCGGACACCCCCAAGAGAACGATTCGCTGAAAGCGAGCCCTTGCCTACAGTGAGAACCATTCTCACTAAACACCAGGAGGCCCGACTTGCAAGCGCTGTTGAAACACCGGATGCAGCCCATCCGTTCCGTGCCCGCCCGGGACCATGCCGAACTGCTGCACATCTGGGAGAAAAGCGAGTTCGAACTGCTGGGTCGAGCCGCTTTGGCCCCGCTGTACAGCGGCAGCCATGAGATCCGCCGGTTGCTGCTGGAGGTCTCGGGCGTGTATGCCTACCCCGGCCCGCGCGGCGCGCCGGTGGCCTTCGTGGCGGTGGCCGAAGACCGCATCGCCTTGCTCGACGTGCTGCCCGACTACCGCCACCAGGGCATTGGCAGCGAGCTGCTGCACTTCGCGGTACAGCAGATCGGCGCCCGCCTGGTGGAGCTGCCCGAAGCCTGGGCCGAAGCGCAGGCCTTCTACCGCCACCACGGCTTCAGCCGCGTGGGGCCGACGATGGTGGGGAGCTTTCGCGGCCAGCACCAGACGCTGGTGCGGCTGGCCTGCTCGGCCCAGGGCTGAACCAGCGACCGCCGGTGCCCAGGCCTTGCAGCGTGCCGGCACCGGCGCTGGCAGCGCCGGCCCCTCCGGCGGCCGCCATGAAGGCTTCGGTCGCCGCCGCCACCGCAGCGGCGCCACCGCCCTGCCAGTGCTCGGCCAGCGCCCGCAGGCCGGCGCGTGTGTCGCGCGACAAGGCACCGCCGATGGGGTCGTCGGCCACCATGCGCAGCCGGGCGGCATAAGCCGCGCGGGCCGGCGCACTGCGCGACAGCAGACTCAGCAGCCGGCCCATCGACACCCTGAAAGCTTCGGCCCGCTCGGCCGCCGGCCCTTCGGCCTGGGCATACCAGGCGCACAGGTATTCCACCGGGCCCAGGGCCTGGCCCCCGCGCCCCGCGCTGGCGCCCAGGCTCGCGCCCCAGGCGGGTCGCCGGCCACTAGGCACGCGGCCACTGGCCAGGCCATCGACCAAGGCTTGCGCCACCGCGGCCTGCGCCGTGTCGGCACCATGCGCGGCCACCACGCACAGCACCTTCAGGAAGGCCGGGTACAGCTGCTCGCCCAGCGCGTCGCACAGCCGCTCCAGCAGCTCGGTGCGCTCGGCCGCGCCATCGGCATGGGCGCAGCCGTCGATCAGCAGCTGGGCCGCGCCGGCCCAGTCGGGTGACTCGCGCAGCGCCAGGGCTTCAGCCTGCATCGCCGGGTGAGCGGGTGAGCGCCGCCAGGAACTGCTGCTCCAGCGCGTCGATGGTCAGCCGCGCCGACCGCGGGCCGGCCTGTAGCAGGCCGCCGCCCACGCCGTCGTCGCCCAGCAGCCAGCGCGCAGGCCCCTCCAAGGCCGCCGCCGGCGCGGCCGACGTGGACGCCGAAGCGGGCGCAAGGCCTTGCAGGCGCGTCAGGGCGGAGGGGGCGATGGCGGACAGGTTCATGGCGTTGGCAGCAAGTGGGGGTCAGCCTAGGCGCCAG
>NZ_CAXFDV010000790.1:0-2773 GCF_964001545.1 uncultured Aquincola sp. | reverse complement strand
CTCACCGACCTGGTGTTCGACACCAACCGCGCGGTGATCGATGCCCGCACGCCGCACACCGAGCGGGCCAACATGTTCAGCACCGTGGTCGGCCTGGTGATCGACTTCGTGCGCCACCGGGTGCACTGGGCGCATGCCGGCGACTCGCGGCTGTACTGGTTCCGCCAGGGCCGCCTGCATGCGCGCACCCGCGACCACAGCCTGGTGCAGTCGCTGGTGGATGCGGGCCTGCTGCCCGCCGACCAGGCCACAAAACATCCGCAGCGCAGCGAGTTGCGCTCGGCCCTGGGCACGGCGTCGGACGTGCTGGAAGTCAGCGACAGCGGCGAGCCCCACGAGGTGCTGGCCGGCGACGTGTTCCTGCTGTGCACCGACGGGCTGTGGGAGCACGTGCCCGATGCGCTGCTGCTGTCCACCCTGGCGGCGGCGCCCACGCCCACGGCCTGGCTGGCCGCGCTGGAACAGGTGGTGACCGACGCCACGCGGCAGAAGGCCAGCCACGACAACTTCACCGCCTTGACGGTGTGGACCTCGGCCGCCCCGGCCGTGTAGTCACGAGGACCCGCACATGCCCCACCAGACCTGCACGGGCGGCCTGCTGAAGTGCAGCTTCGGCATGGCCCCCAGCACCTTCGTAGCCACGCCCCGGCCCATCCTCACCAGCAACATGGCGGCCGGCAACATCATGGACCACGTGCCCATGAGCAACATCATGCCCTTCGGCATGTGTCAGTCGCTGGCCAACCCGACCGTGGCCTCGGCCACCGCCGCTGCGCTGGGCGTGCTCACGCCCATGCCCTGCGTGCCCAACACCCCCACCCCGTGGGCGCCCGGCGTGCCCACCGTGCTGCTGGACCAGATGCCCGCGCTCGACCAGAACTGCAAGCTGATGTGCCTCTGGGGCGGCGTCATCGAGTTCACCCAGCCCGGGCAGATGACGCACCAGATTCCGTGATCAGGGCTTGGCGCCCACGCGCCCGATCTCGACGCGGCGGTTCTCGGCGGCGAACGGGTCCTTGGTGACCTTGGGGGCGGTGGCGCCCAGCCCCACGGCTTCCAGCATGCTGGCGTCGGCGCCCTTGTCCACCAGGTAGCTCTTGACGGCTTCGGCCCGGCGCTCGGACAGCGCCTGGTTGGCCTCGGGCGTGCCCGATGCATCGGCATGGCCTTCGATGCGCACGGTGCGGCCGCTGCCCGCCTTGCCGCGCAGCACGTCGGCAAACACGTCCAGCTGCTTGCGCAGCATGTCGGGCAGTTCGGCCGAGCCCACCTTGAACGAAGCAGCCGGCAGCGAATAACGCACCGCCGGCTTGAAGCCCATGCACTTGAAGCCCGCGGCTTCCAGTTCCTTGCAGGCGTCTTCGGGAAACAGCCCTTCCTTGACGGCGGCGGCATCGGGCACTTGGTTGCCGATGTCCAGCGCATCGGCCGCATTGGCCTGCAACAGGGTGACCAGGCCCACGACCACCGCCACACAACGGCCGGCATGCAACACAACAGGCAAGCGTTTCATCTCGGATCCCCAACAACTGTCATAGGTTTGACACCGCTTCCGAAAGCCGCTTGGCATGCGGCGGCGGCCAGCAGCAAATGATAGTCGGCCAGGCGTGCACGGCATCCCACACGAGGGGGAATCGACAGGTCTTTGCATGACGCACAAAGCGTGACGCTGCAAGCATCGCCGTGTATCGTTCACACCTTGTTTCGCGGGGCCGGCACGCAGTTGGGTGCCATCGCTTTCCGCCCACACAACAGCGAGCTTCATGACCTGGCACAACAAGGTGATGTGGACGGAGGGCATGTTCCTCCAGCCTCAGCATTTCCAGCAGCAGGACCGACACACCGCCCGACTCGTCGATGCCCGTGTCAACGCCGTCATTGCACACCACTGGGGCTTCAGCACCCTGGCCCTCGATGAGGCTGCGCTGCTGCAAGGCAAGCTGGCCCTGACCAGCGCCACCGGCGTGCTGCCCGACGGCACGCCGTTCTCCATCCCCACGCACGACGCAGCGCCGCCCGCACTCGACGTGCCGCCCGATGCGCGCGACGAGCCGGTGCTGCTGGTGGCCGCGCTGGCCCGCCCCGGCGTGGCCGAGAGCGACGTGGAAGACAGCGCGCCCAGCATGCCGCCGCGTTACCTGGCCAGCGACGTGGAAGTGGCCGACAGCCATGCCGTCAGCCTGCGCCAGGCGCCGCTGCAGATCGGCCGGCTGAACCTGCGGCTGATGCTGGCGCGTGATGCCAACGAAGGCTTCACCCAGCTGGCCGCGGCCCGCATCGTCGAGCGCCGGGCCGATGGCCGCGTGGTGCTGGACACCCAGCATGTGCCGCCGATGCTGCATGTGGCCGCGCACCCGGTGCTCGACAGCTACCAGCGCGAAGTGCTGGGCATGGTGCGCCAGCGCAGCGAAGCGCTGGCCGCCCGCCTGGCCCAGCCCGGCCGCGCCGGCGTGGGCGAGATCGCCGACTTCGTGTTCCTGCAGACGCTCAACCGCACCGAGCCGCTGCTGGCCCACCTGCCGCAACTGCCGGTGCTGCACCCCGAGCGGCTGTACACCGTGCTGCTGCAACTGGCCGGCGAGCTGTCCACCTTCCGTGAACGCAAGCGCCCGGCCGACTACCCGCCCTACCGCCACGACGATCTGGCGCCCTGCTTTCGCGCGGTGATGGGCGACCTGCGGCAGTCGCTGTCGATGGTGCTGGAACAAACCGCCATCCCCATCGAGCTGCAGGAGCGCAACCACGGCGTGCGGGTGGCCATCATTGCCGACAT
>NZ_CAXFDV010000789.1:0-9158 GCF_964001545.1 uncultured Aquincola sp. | reverse complement strand
TGATGAGCAATGCCATCAAGTACAACCGCACCGGCGGCGCCGTGTCGATCTCGGTGCGCCGGCACGAAGACACGCAGCAGGTGGCCATCGCCGTGCGCGATTCGGGCGGTGGCCTGGCGGGCGAGCAGATCGGCCACCTGTTCGAGCCCTTCAACCGCCTGGGCCGCGAAAGCCAGGACATCCACGGATCGGGCCTGGGGCTGGTGATCTCGCGCCGGCTGGTCGAAGCGATGGCCGGCCGCATCGAGGTGGACAGCCAGCCCGGCATCGGCAGCTGCTTCACCGTGCTGCTGCCCGCGGCCCAGCCCACCGAAGGCTCCATCACGGCGCTGCAGCAGCAGTCGCCCGACCCCCAGGTGCTGAACCAGGTGGTGCCCCCGCCCCCCGCGCAGCCCCGCCCCGCCCGCAGCGGGCGCGTGCTGTACGTGGAAGACGAGCCCACCAATGCCGAGCTGATGAAGGCCCTGGTGGACACCACCACCACGGCCGAGCTGCTGGTGGCCGAGTCGGCCGAAGCCGGCCTGGCGATGGCGCGCGAGATGGCACGCGAGCAGCGCCCCAGCCTGCTGCTGATCGACATCAACCTGCCGGGCCGGGACGGCTCGTGGTTGCTGCGGCAGGTGCGCGACGACGCGGCGCTGCGCGATGTGGTGTGCATCGCGGTCACCGCCGATGCCACGCACGAGACGCTCGCCCGGCTGCGGCAACAGGGCTTCGACCAGTGCTGGCACAAGCCCATCGACCTGCGCTGGGCCAGCCGCGCGATACAGGCGGTGCTGGACACCACCCGCTCGGGCGCGGTGCTGCCCCGGCTGGCCTTCGACCAGCCCCATGCGCTGGACGTGCTGAGCCAGGCGCCGGACAGCTGGCTGGACACGCTGGACTTCGGCGTCATCCGGCTCGATGCGCAGGGCGCGGTCACGGCCTACAACCTGCGCGAATCGCTGCTCAGCGGCTTTGCGCCCGAGGCGGTGATCGGCCGCCAGTTCTTCACCGAGATCGCGCCCTGCATGAACAACCCCCAGGTGGCCGGCCGCCTGCAGCAGGCGGAATCGCTGGACGTCATCGTGGAGACGGTGCTCAAGCTGCGCCTGCGGTCCATCCCGGCGCGGCTGCGGCTGCTCAAGCGCTCGCGCAGCAGCGCGCAGTTCCTGTTCATCGAACGTTCCGACAGCCTGGCCGGCCCCTGCGCCTGAGGCGGCCGGGCAGGCTCGCTCATTCGGCGGCCTGGCCCGGCGCACGCGGCGCCTGCGCATAACGCGGCAGGTCGTCGGCGCCCGTCGGCTGGGTGAGCCAGGTGACGGTGACCGGCGGCTGCACGAGGAAGGTGTTGGCGTCCATCCCGCTGCGGCCCTCGCCACGCGCCACCCGCACGGCGGGATGCTCGACGTTGGCATGGCCGCCGCGCATGCGCGGGCTGGCCGGGTGGCCGACGAGGAAGGTGTTGGCATCGATGCCGGCCACCACGGCCGGCCGCTGCGCCGTGGCCGGATGCCAGCCGACGGACTGCGCCTGCACCGGCAGGGCCGTTGCAAGGGCCACCAGCAGCGGCGTTGCGGTCGTCAGGGCACGAAGGGTCTTGGTCGGGCGGGGGCTGTTCATGGCGTGCTTTCGGGCGGTGTTGCGAAGGTTTGTGCGAGCTGCTGTCTGCAGTGCACGAATGGTCCTGCGCCCGCCCCCGGGCCCCGCTAACGGATGACTAACCGCGGCCGCCCTCCGGTGGGGGGTCGGGCGTGAACTGGGGGATGCGCGCCAGCAGGGCCAGCGTGTCCGCCGAGGGCGGCACCTGCAGTCGGGCCGCCAGCAGGTCTCGGCAGCGCTGGAACGCCCGCATCGCGGCGGCGGGCTGGCCCAGCGCCAGGTGGCAGCGCATCAGCCCGCGGGTGCAGGTCTCGTTGAAAGGGTCGTCGGCCAGCCCCTGCTCGTACAGGCCCACCGCGGCAAGCCATGCGCCCTGGGCTTCCAGGTGGGCCCCGTAGGCCGACACCGCCTGCGCCAGCAGGCGCGACAGGCGCTCTTGCGGGCCGGTGATCCAGGGCTCGACCGCGCCGTGGCCGAAGAGCCGGTGGCCCTGGCGCAGCCGCAGGCGGCGGGCCGCGCGGCTCAGCGCCAGGTCGTTGCCCGGCGCATCCAGCAGCTGCAGCAGCTGCTGACAGTCGTGCTCGAAGGCCGCCACGTCGGTCCACACCAGCCTGGGCTCCAGCCACAGGCGGCCTTCGGCCAGCGGCAGCGCACCGTCCACCTGCAGCAGCTTGCGCAGGCGCATCAGCGTCATGTCGAACGAAGCCTTGGGCGCTTCGGCCTCCAGGTCGGGCCACAGCATGTCGATCAGCGCTTCGGTGTGCATGCCGGTGGCCGGGCTGGTGGCGTTGTGCGCCACCAGCACCCGCAGCAGCTCCAGCGGCTTGCGCTGGCCCTTGCCTTCCACCGGCAACGGCACGCCCTCGCGCGCCACCGAAAACTGGCCCAGCGCCCGGATGCGCAGCGCATACGGCCATTCTTCGGGCGCACCGGGCGGCGCGGCGATGCCGCACTTACGGATCAGGCTGGTGACGAAGTCCACCTCGATGCGGTGCTCCAGCGCCAGCACGCACAGCTGCGCGCGAAAGGCGGGCTGGCCCTCGAAGCTGTCGTAGAACTGCCGCTGGCGCAGGCCGGCCCACACCGCCGCCATCAACGCCCGGCCTTGCGGGTCGCCGCGGACCAGCGCCTCGTGCGCCTCGATCATGTCCACCATCTCACCAACCTCGAGCGCAAAGCCCTCGGGCAGCAGCGGCAGCGCGGCCTGCATCTGCGCGCAGGCGCCTGGCGCATCGCCGGCCAGCAGACGGGCATGCGCCTCGTTCACCAGGTAGGCGCCCATCATCGGGCCGGGGCATTCCAGCTGCTCGGCGTACTGGCGGGCGCGCGTGGCGCGAAAGAGCACCTCGTCCACCTGGCCGCGCAGCCGGGCCAGCCGCATGCGGGTGACGTCCAGCAGCATCAGCTGGCGCAGGTTGGCGGCGTCCACCCACTGCTCGGCCCGCGCCAGCGCCCGTTCGGCCCGCGGCAGGTCGCCGCCGGGCAGGCTCTGGTTCACCTCGTCGAAGGCCAGCGCGAACTGCACGTCGCGCAGCTGGTGGCGGTCGGCCAGCGCCTGCGCGGCATGCGTGGCGGCCTCTTCCTGCTGCGGCTCCTTGGCATAGCCGGCGCAGGTGCGCCAGGCCAGCAGCCAATGGGCCTGCCGGTGCGGCGCGGGCACCACGCCGGCCAGCGCACAGGCTGCCAGCCGCTGTTGCACCAGCGCATGCACGCGCTGGCCCAGCACCCGCAGCTCGCGCGGCTCCACGTAGTACATCAGCAGCCGGGCGGCGGCCAGTTGCAGGTCGATGTCGGCTTCCTGCTCCAGCAGGGACACCAGCTGGTCCACCACTGCGTCGACGGAGCTGTCCTGCAGGTCAAAAAAGAGCTGGCCGATCAACAGGGCCGACAGGCCCAGCAACTGCTCGTCGGCCGTGGCCAGCAGCGCCGAACGTGGCCCTTCGGCGCGCAGCGGATCGAGGGCCGACAACCAGCCGCGGAAGTCGCGGAAGCTGCCACCGACCTGGGCCGTGACCAGCAGCGCCGCAGCCCCCAGCAGGCTGCCGCGCGCGTCGCCGGCCGCCTGCAGGGCCTGCAGCGCCTGCCGCAGGCGGGGCAGCGCCCGCGCATCGCCGGCATGTGACAGCGCCAGGCCTTCGTGCCAGGCGACCCAGGGCGCGGCGGGGGCCGGGGCCGACGTGGACTGCATGCGCTGGACCTCCTTGCCGCTGGGGTGGCCATCCGGTGTCGCAGTGTAGGCAGCCTCAAGGCACCAGCGCCAGGCCTTGCTGCTGCGCCTGCAGCCAGGCCTGCAGGGCTTCGGGCCGCAGCGGCCGGCTGTACAGGAAACCCTGCAGCTCGTCGCAACCGGCGGCGCACAGCGCGGCGCCTTCGGCCGGCGTTTCCACGCCTTCGGCCACCACCTGCAGCTTGAGCGTGTGGCCCAGGCCCACGATGGCCTGCACGATGGCGCGGGCCGTGGCATCGGCCAGCATGTCGTGCACGAACGATCGGTCGATCTTGAGCTTGTCGATCGGAAAGCGGTTGAGGTAGTTGAGGCTGGAATAGCCGGTGCCGAAATCGTCGATCGCCAGCCCCACGCCCAGCGCGCGGATGGCCTGCATCGTGCGCAGCGTGCTGTCGGCGCGGTCCATCAGCATCGATTCGGTCAGCTCCAGCTCCAGCCCGCCGGGCGGCACCTGGTGGCGCGCCAGGCTGCCGGCCAATGTGTCCAACAGCGTCGGGTCCTGCAGCTGCGGTGCCGACAGGTTGATGGACACGTTCAGGGGCGGCAGCCCCTGCGCACGCCAGCGGCCGATCTGCGCGCAGGCCTCTTCGATCACCCAGGCGCCCATCGGCACCACCAGGCCGCTTTCTTCGGCGATGGGGATGAAGACGGCCGGGCTCAGCGGCCCCAGCTCGCGGCTGTCCCAGCGCAGCAGGCCTTCCACGCCCACCGCCCGGCCGCTGCGTGCATCGATGCGGGGCTGGTATTCCAGTCGCAGCTCGCCGGCCTCGATGGCGCGCCGCAGCGCGGTCTCGGTGCGGTGGCGCTGCAGGGCGCGCTCGGTCATCTCGGCGGTGAAGAAGGCGCTGGCATTGCGGCCGCCGGCCTTGGCCTGGTACATGGCGGTGTCGGCATGGCGCATCAGGGCGTCCAGGTCGGTGCTGTCGTCGGGCGCCAGCGCAATGCCCACGCTGCAGGAGACGTTCAGCTCCGCCCCATCCACCAGGTGCGGCTCGCGGATGCGCGGGATCAGCCGCTGCTCCACCACATGGGTCACGTCGTCCACCGTGTCCACACCATTGAGCACCACCACGAACTCGTCGCCGCCCAGGCGGCTGACGGTGTCGCCCGCGCGCACCGCCTCCACCAGCCGCCGCGCCACCGAGCGCAGCAGGCCATCGCCGATGTGGTGGCCCAGCGTGTCGTTGATGTCCTTGAAGCGGTCGAGGTCGATGAACATCACCGCCACCTTCTGCCCGCTGCGCCGCGCCTGCTGCAGCGCCAGGCGCAGCCGCTCGATGCACAGCGATCGGTTGGGCAGTTCGGTCAGCACGTCGTGCTGCGCCAGGAACTGGATGCGGGCCTCGCTCTTCTTGCGGTCGGCGATGTCGATGGAGGTGAAGATGTAGTGCGTCACCTCGCCACGCGCGCCCGGCCCTTCGCGCACCGGGCTGATCAGCAGCCAGGCGGGGTACTCGCTGCCGTCGCGCCGGCGCAGCGACAGCTCGCCCTGCCAGGTGCCGCGCCGCGCCACCACGGCCCAGATGTCGTCCAGCAGGCCCTGCGGGTCGGCGCCGCCCACCAGCAGCGTGGGCGGCTCGCCCACCACGTCCTGCAGGTCGTAGCCCGTGGCCTTGTGGAAGGCCAGGTTGGTCGTGTGGATGCGCCGGTCGGCGGCCACGATCATGATGGCCTCGGTGGACGCCTCGAACACCTTGGCCCACAGCTCCAGGCGGCGGCGCATCAGCTTGAGGTGGTTGATCGGCGAGAACACGGTGATCACCGCATCGCGCCCCTGGTACTGCACGCGCCGGGCACTGAGCACGGCCCAGGTAGGCTCGCCGCTGCCCAGCCAGCGCACCTCGAACTCATGCACCGCGTCGCGGTCGGCCAGCTGCTGGAAGAAGTGCGCCCGCACCGCGGCCTCCAGGCCCACCGCCCACGGGTCGCCGCGCTGGCCGTTCAGCCACGACTCGGCCGGCGGGTTGGCATGCAGCACCTCATGGCCGGGAATGGCCGTGACCATCAACGGGATGGGCGTCGATTCGACCAGCGCCCGCTGGGCTTCGGCAGCGCGGGCGCTGGCGGCCAGCTCCTGCTGCGCGGTGCGCTCGCGGTCCAGCTGGGCCAGCATGTCGTTGAAGGCCAGCACCAGGCGGCCGATCTCGTCCTGGCTGGTCCACTGGGCGCGCAGCGTGGGGTCGCCCGTGCGGCGCACCTCGTCGGCCACGCCGGCCAGGCGGCGCAGCGGCAGCGCGATCTGCCGGGCCACGCCGTACACCAGCGACAGGATGGCCAGCAGCAGCACGAGGGCGGTGCCCAGGTGCAGCCACATGCGGGTGTAAAGGCCCTCGATCCGCGTGGCCAGCAGCCGCTCCAGCTCGGTGGCGCCCAGCTGCCAGGCACGGTGCAGCTCGTCGACCAGCTCGGCCTGCGCCAGGTGCACGGCGCGCAGGCGGTCGCCGGTGGCGCCGTCGTCGATGTAGGCGCGCGCAGCCCGGCGCAGCCCTTCGATGGCGGTGGCCAGCCGCGCCTGCGCCGGGTCCAGCGCGGCGCGCAGGGCGGGCTGGGAAGCGGCCACGGCCTCGGCCTCGTCGCTGGCGATGCCCTGGGTCACCGCATCGAGCTGGCCTTCCAGCACCAGGTACTGGGTGCGCAGCACGGCCGGCTCGGTCTGCGCGCCCGGCCGCAGCTGGGTGCCGATGCGTTCGAGCACGTCCAGCAGTTCGGGGTAGCGCAGCAGCACCAGCGACATGCTGTAGTAGCTGTCGAGGTCGGGGTCCAGGATCAGGTTGGACTGGTTGCCCACCCGTGTGACCAGGGCCCGGCCCTCGGCCAGTGCCGCCGCCAGCGCCGCAGGGCCGGGCCGCGGGCCCAGCGCTTCGAGCGTGTGCTGCAGGCGGGCCGCCGGCTCGCTGCTTTTCATGCCGTCGCCGTGCAGGCGTTCGGTATCGGCCACGGCCTGCGCCGCCGCCAGCCAGCCCTCGGGCCGGGGCACCGCGTCCTGGCCGATGGAGGCCCGCGCCACCGCCACCAGCACGTCGCTGGTGCGGCGGATGTAGGCGATGCCGCTTTCTTCCTTGCGGGCGAAGTCGATGGCGATGAACTTCTCGTTGATCAGGATGCCGCTGATGTAGATGACGGCGGTGAGATCGAGCAGGTAGATCAGGAGCAGCTTGCGGCCCACCGACAGACGGCCGAGCAAGCGGGCGAACAGACGCGACATCGAGGTCCTTGGAACAGCGGGGACGACAGCGCAAGCTGCAAAGCGGCGCACTGCGAGCACGGAACGTGCCACGCTGGCCGATCAGGCAAGGCAGCCGGACCATCAGGCATGGCCGCCGCCCCGCCGTTCCTAGCATGGGCGCCGAGGCGCAGGCCGCGGTGGAAGCGGCGGCCGCCCGCATGGGCGGCATCGACGTGCTGGTGAACAACGCGGGCTACGGGCAGCTGGGCCTCTTCGAGGAGATTCCGGCCGAGGCGGTGGAGCGGCAGTTCCACACCCATGTGTTCGGGCTGACGTGGAGCCGGGCTTCTTCCGCACCGACTTCCTGGACGCCAGCTCGGTGCAGTACGGCAGCCAGCCGGTGGCGGACCATGCCCAACTGCCCGACGGCCCGCGCGCCACCTGCGAGAGTTACAACCGCCAGCAGCCGGGCGATCCGGTCAAGCTGGGGCAGGTGGTAGTTCAGCTGGCGGGCATGCCCCGGCCGCCGCTGCACTTTGCGGCGGGCAGCGATGCACTGGCCTATGCCACCACGGCCCTCGAACGCCGACAGGCCGGGCTGCAGGCGCTGGCTGCGCTGTCCGTCACCACCGACCTGTGATCAGGCGCGGCGCGCCTGCGGCACGGCCAGCGCATCGCGCGAGGGCGGCACGCCAAACAGCCGGCTGTATTCGCGGCTGAACTGCGAGGCGCTTTCATAGCCCACCGGTGGGCCCCCGCACGGCCGCCGAAGGGCCCATCTGCATCACCAGCTCGGCCACCAGGGCCGGGTCGAGGTCGAGCCGGAAGCCGAGGTAGGGCTCGGAAAGTCGCGCGTTGGAAGATGGCTTGCGCCAGCCGCTATGCGGCCGCGCGGGCCAGGTCCTTGTCGAGCAGGCAGTCGATGAACGCGCCCAGCAGCGCCGGCCGATGCTGCCGGTGCGGGTAGTAGAGGAACAGCCCGGGCCGCGAGACGGACCAATCGGCCAGCACCTGCACCAGGCGCCCTTGCGCCAGCAGGTCGGCCACGCCGTCCTGCTCGAAGTGGTAGGCGATGCCCAGCCCGTTCAGGGCGGCGGCCAGGCCGATGTCCGCATGGTTGGTGACCACCGGGCCTTCCACCGCCACCTCCAGCCGCCGGCCGCGCTTCTCGAACTCCCAGCGGTAGTGCCGGCCGTCGGCCTGCAGCCGCCAGTTGATGCAGGCGTGTTGCTGCAACTCCGCCGGCTTCTGCGGCGTGCCGTGGCGCGCCAGGTAGTCGGGCGAAGCCACTGCCACCATGGTCAGGTCCGGCGTCAGTCGCACCGCCACCATGTCCTTTTCCAGCCGCCCACCCACGCGGATGCCGGCATCGAAGCGCCCGGCCACGATGTCGGCCAGATGGTCATCGACCACGATGTCGAGCACCACCTCGGGGTAGGTCTGATGGAACCTGGCCAGCCGTGGCCCGATGAGCTGCCTGGCCGCGATGCCCAGCGTGTTGATGCGCAGCGTGCCCTTCAAGCGCCCGGTCGCTTCGCCGACCTCGGCCACCGCCGCATCCAGCTCGCGCAGCAGGGGGGCGATGCGTTGGTACAGCTGCTGGCCGCTGGACGAAGGGGCCACGCTGCGTGTGGTGCGGTTGAGCAGGCGTGCGCCCAGCCGGCCCTCCAGCTGGCGGATGGTCTGGCTCAGCGCCGAAGGCGACACGCCCAGGTGCTCGGCCGCACGGGCGAAGCTGGCGCGCTCCACCACCGCGGCAAAGGCCTTCAGCTCGGCAAAGTCAGATCCGCGCATTGTGTATGTGCAGCTACATAAGCCATGCGGATTCTAGGCGATTCACTCATCACCGCCCGTGGCGCATCCTTCGCTCCGTCGTTCACTTTCAAGAGCCAACCATGAGCTTCGACCTTCAACTTCAGGGCCAGCGGGTGCTGGTGACCGGCGGCACCAAGGGCCTGGGCGCTGCCATCGTGCACAGCCTGCAGGACGCCGGCGCCCAGGTGATGACCACGGCACGCTCGGCGCCTGCCACGCCGCGCCCCGGCGTGACCTACCTCGAGGCCGACCTGACCACCGCTGAAGGCGTGGCCGCACTGGCCGGCGCGGTGCTGCAGCGCTGGGGCGGCGTCGACATCCTGGTCAACTCGCTGGGCGGGTCCACCGCGCCGGCCGGCGGCTTTGCCG
>NZ_CAXFDV010000788.1:0-4183 GCF_964001545.1 uncultured Aquincola sp. | reverse complement strand
GCTGGTGGCGCGCGACGACAACGCCTTCGGCATCGACCGCTTTGTGCACGACCCCATGGGCCGCATCGTCGAGCATGTCGACCCGCAAGGCCTGCTGCACCGCCATGCGCACGATGCAGCCGGCGACCTGCTCAGCACCCGGGTGCACGCGGCCAGCGCCGAACCGCCCACTGCCGGCACGGACGACTGGGCGCGTGGCGGCGAGCTGGACGGCGTGGCCTACCGCTTCGACCGCGCCGGCCAGCTGCGCCAGCGGCAGGACGCCAGTGGCCACACTGAGCTGGTATGGGACGCCCACCAGCGCCTGCTGGCCAGCCGCCACCACGGCCGTAGCACCCCGGGCGCGGCGCCCGTGATCACCACCTATGGCTACGACCCGCTGGGCCGCCGGCTGTTCAAGGACACCGCAGGCCAGCGCACCCGCTTCGGCTGGGACGGCGATGCCATCGCCGCCGATGCACGGCCCGGCGAGCGACCGCGCGACTATCTGATGTGGCCGGGCGGCTTCGAGCCGCTGGCGCTGCTGGACGGCGAAACCCTGGTCTACAGCAACGACCCCAACGGCGCCCCGGTGCGTCTGACCGATGCCGCCGGCCGCGTGCGCTGGTGCGCGGTGGCGGCGCCCGGTGGCTGGCGCCAGGGCGCGGCCGTGGCGCCGGTGGACAACCCGCTGCGGCTGCAGGGCCAGTACGCGGACAGCGAGACCGGGCTCTTCTACAACCGCCACCGCTACTACGAGCCGCGGCTCAATGCCTATGTGTCGCCCGACCCGCTGGGCCTGCGCGCGGGCGAGAACCTGCAGGCTTATGGCCCCGACATCTTCGCGTGGATCGACCCGCACGGCCTGTCGCAGACCTACTGGCTGGAAAAGTCGATGGAAGCCGCCGGCCGGCCGATGGCCAGCGGGCAGACGGCGCACCACATCGTTCAGCAGAACAACCCCAGCAAGTACGCCGACCTGTCGCGCGACCTGCTGGCGCGCAACGGCCTGGACACCGAGATCGCCGAGAACGGCGCGCGGCTGTGGGGCACCGCCGGCTCGCAGGTGGCCACCTCGGCCCACCCGGGGCGGGTCAATGCCCGTGGCATCGGCAACTACCATGCGGGCGCCCACATCCACAGCCCGGCCAACGACAAGCTCATCTACGGCATCTTGCGGCGGGCCGAAGAACGGGGCGGTGCCACCGGCGTGCGTGCGGCGCTGGGCGACATCGGCAAGCGGATGGAAGGCGGCTCGTGGTTGCGGGCCTTCAAGGCATGCGGAGGCTAGCGTGATCAAGGTGAACCAGTTCCAGTCGGCGGCGCAGGCGCAGCGGCTGGCCCCCCGCATCGACATGGCGGGCCTGTGCGTGGGCGATGCGCCGCCTTGCGTGAGCTTGGCGCAGGCGCTGGCCATACGCGCGGCCCTGCCCGGGCTGCCGCTGGCGGTGGCGCTGGCCGACTGGCGCCAGCACACGCCACAGCAGATCGACGCGCTGGTGCAAGACCTGGGCGCCAGCCACTTCGACTTCACGCCGGCCGACATGGCCAAGGCGCCCGACTTCGCCGACGACCTGGCGCGGCTGCAGGCCATCCGCAGCCCCAAGGTGGCCAATGGCTTTTTCCTGCTGGCCGACGACTTGTCGTTCATGGCCGACGTGGCGCCCTACTACGCGATGCGCCAGGCCGGCGTGGAGTGGTTCCAGTTCGAGATCGAATCGGCGGTGGACCCGACCTGCAAGCTGCCGCAGGCTGCGCTGAAGGGGGTGGACGCCTTCCTGGCCGGCCTGCCGGTGCTGGTCGGCGACCGGCTGCAGCAGCTGGCCGGCTATCCGCTGGCGTCGGCCAGCGGCTTCTTCTTCAACCTGGCCGCGCCCAAGGCGCCGCACAACTACGACATGGCGCAGCAGAGCTGGGCCGAGTCGCAGCTGATGCGTCTGCTGCCCAAACGGTGAAGCACCGGTGGACCTGCGGCCCTTGAAGCCTTACCGTCGCTGGCTCTGGTGGCTGGCGCTGCTGGGCATCGCCTGGCTGCTGCATCCTTTCATCCCGCCGGAATGGGCGCAGCCGGTGCGCCACCTGCTGCGTGAGCTGCTGCGCTTCGTCACCTGAAGGGCCGGGCGCGGCCGATACACTGCCGCCGGCCTTTGTGCCCTGACTCACCGAGCCATGACATCACCTGATTCACGCCTGCGCGGCCCCGCGATCGCCCTGGCGTTGAGCCTGCTGCTGGCCGCCTGCGCCAGCCCGCCCCCGGCCACGCCGCCGGCCGATACCGTGCCGCTGCAATGGCAGGCCAGCCTGCCGCATGGCGGCAGCACGGCGGCCCTGGCCGATTGGTGGCAGCGCTTCGACGACCCGCTGCTGCCGCAGCTGGTGGCCCAGGCCCAGCTGCGCAACCCCACGCTGGCCCAGGCCGCGGCGCGCATCACCCAGGCGCGGGCGTCGGCTCGCATCGCCGGGGCGGCCTTGTCGCCGCAGCTCAATGCCAATGCCGGCGTGCAGCGTTCCAGCACCCAGCTGCCGCCCACACCCGGCCAGCAGACCGCTGGCAGCGCCACGCTGGATGCCAGCTGGGAGATTGACCTCTTTGGTTACAACCGCCAGAACCGCGCCGCCGCCGAGGCCCGCGCGGCGGGCGCCGATGCGCAGTGGCACAACGCCCGTGTGAGCCTGGCGGCCGAAGTGGCCAATGCCTATGTGGGCCTGCGCGCCTGCGAGGCGGCCCTGGCCGTCTACCAGCAAGACGCCAAGTCCGCCGGCCAGACCAGCGACCTGACCGCCCGGCTGGTGCAGGCCGGCTTCCAGGCGCCGGCCAACGGCGCGCTGGCCCGCGCCACCGCCGCCGAAGCCAGCAACCGCGTGCTGGCGCAGCAGGCCGAGTGCGACGTGCTGGTCAAGCAGATCGCCGCGCTGGTGGTGGAGCCCGAACCCAGCCTGCGCAGCCAGCTGGCCGCGGCGCAGGCCCGGCTGCCGCAGCCGCAAGGCTTCGAGGTGCCGGCCGTGCCCGCCCAGGTGCTGGCCCAGCGGCCCGACGTGGCCGCCGCCGAACGCGAGCTGGCCGCCGCCTCGGCCGACGTGGGCGCGGCCCAGGCCGACCGGCTGCCGCGCCTGTCGCTCACCGGCTCCATCGGCCGGGCGGCGGTGCGCGCCGGCGGCAACACCTTCAATGGCGATACCTGGAGCTTCGGCCCCGGGCTGCTGGCGCCGCTGATCGACGGCGGCCGCCGCAGCGCCGCGGTGGAAGCGGCCCAGGCCCGGTACGAAGAAGCCGTGGCCGGGTGGCGCGCCCAGGTGCTGGCCGCCGCGCGCGAGGTGGAAGAAGCGCTGGTGCGGCTGCAGGCCGCCCAGCAGCGCGAAGAAGATGCCCGGCGCGCGTCGGCCGGTTATGCCGAGTTCCTGGCCGCGGCGCAGACGCAGTTCCAGGTGGGCACCGGCAGCCTGCTCGACCTGGAACAGGCCCGGCGCAACGCGCTGGTGGCCGATGCCAGCCTGGTGCAGGTGCGGCGCGAGCGCGTGGCCGCCTGGCTGGCGCTCTACAAGGCGGTGGGCGGCGGCTGGCAGCCGGTGCTGGCCACCGCCAACACGACGAGGGAAGTGAATTGATCCGCACGACGAACCTGCAGCGCCTGGCCCTGGCCACCACCGCGCTGGCCCTGCTGACCACGCTGGCCGCCTGCGGCAAGAAAGAAGGCGGCCCCACCGACGCCACACCCGCCACGGCAGCTTCGGCGCCGGCCGGCGCCGCATCGGCCGGCAAGGCGGCGCTCACCGTCACCGCCGTGCAGCCGGCCAGCGCCAACTGGGCGCGCACCCTCAGCGCCAACGGCAGCATCGCGCCTTGGCAGGAGAGCATCGTCGGTGCCGAGCAGGGCGGCTACCGCCTCGCCGAGGTGCTGGTGAACGTGGGCGACCGCGTCAAGCGCGGCCAGGTGCTGGCCCGCATGGCGGTGGACACGGTGCAGGTGGAGCTGGCGCAAACCCGCGCCGCGCTGGCCGAAAGCGAGGCCACGCTGGCCGAGGCCCAAGCCAATGCCGAGCGCGCGCGCCAGCTGCAGACCACCGGCGCCATCAGTGCCCAGCAGATCAACCAGTACCTGACGGCCGAGAAGACCGCCCAGGCACGGCTGCTGGCTCAGCGCGCCCGGCTGCAGAGCGACCAGCTGCGCCTGGCCAAGACCACCATCACCGCGCCCGACGATGG
>NZ_CAXFDV010000787.1:0-9270 GCF_964001545.1 uncultured Aquincola sp. | reverse complement strand
TGCAGGAAACCGTCACCGTGCGGCTCAAGCGGCTGCTGGGCATCGACACCCTGGTGCCCATGCACCGGCTGGACCGCGAAACCGCCGGCGTGCTGCTCTACATCGTCAAGCCCGAGGTGCGCAACGCCTACCAGGCGGTGCTGCGCGAGCGCCAGGCCCGCAAGGTGTACGAAGCGCTGGCGCCCTGGCCGCCCAACCGGCCTTTGCCCGCCGAGCTGTCCAGCAAGCTGGAAGAACGCCCCGGCGATGCCTTCATGCAGATGGTGGAACAGCCCGGCGAGCCCAATGCCCACAGCCGGGTCGAGCTGATCGAGTGCCTGGGCCCGCCGCCGCCCGGCGCGCTGCACGACGAAGAAGCCGCTCGTTGCACCGAGATCGCCCACTACCGGCTGCAGCCGCACACCGGGCGCCGCCACCAGCTGCGGGTGCACATGCAGTCGCTGGGCGTGCCTATCCTGGGCGACCGCATCTACCCCCACCACTGGCCCGAGTCGCCGGCGGACGCGCCGCCCGACTACCGCCGGCCGCTGCAGCTGCTGGCCCGTGAGATCAGCTTCACCGACCCGCTGAGCGGCCAGCTTCGCCGCTTCGTCAGCCGGCGCCAGCTGCGGCTGGACGGCACATGAACCCCCCGGCCCACGACATGACCGCCCCCGACCCGCAAGACCCCGTGTTCCAAGCCCGCGGCCTGGCCTTCACCTTCGCCGGTGCAAGCGCGCCGCTGTTCCAGGGCCTGGACCTGTATCTGCGCCCCGGCCTGACGCTGCTGCAAGGCGGCGATGGCAGCGGCAAGACCACGCTGCTGCGCATCGTCGCCGGCGTGCTGGTGCCCACCGCCGGCCAGGTGCTGCGCTGCCCGCCCAGCCTGTATGCCGACGACGCCACCGATGCCGCCGACGACGCCGTGACCGCGCACGACTGGCTGGCCGCCCGCCGCGCCCGCCACGCCGGCTGGCAGCCCACCGCGGAACAGGCGCTGGTGGAAGGCTTTGCCCTGGCGGAGCACCTGGGCAAGCGCCTCGAGATGCTGTCCACCGGCAGCCGACGCAAGGTAGGGCTGGTGGCGGCCGGCGCCAGCGGCGCCGCGCTCACGCTGCTGGACAACCCCTTTGCCGCGCTCGACGCGCCTTCCAGCCGCTGCCTGGCGGCGCTGCTCACCCAGGCGGCGCGAGGCGAGCGGCGCGCCTGGCTGGTGGCCGACTACGGCCGGCCGCCGCTGCTGGCCGGCGTGCCGCTGGCGGCGGTGCTTGACCTGGATCAGCCCGCGCGCTGAGGCTTCTCGCGCGGTGGATGGTGCGCCACCACCTGTGCATGGTGTACTGCCGATGGCGGCATGTCGCCTGCCGGTGCTGGGCCATTGCCCGATGTCCGATTGTGTTGTGTCGATGGGCCCACTGACCGCTTCCACGGATGCTTCCACAGACCGCCGCCCGCGGCGCCGCCGGCCGGATTACCTGCTCGGGCGGCTGCTGCTGATCGTGGCTGCGGTGGCGGTGCCGCTGGTGGTGCTGCAGGCGGGCAGCATCCTGGAAGCGCGCACTGACGCCGAGCAGCGCGCCCTGCAGCTGCTGCGCCAGCGGGCCGATGCGGTGGCCGATCAGGCGCGCGACCAGCTCGACCAGGCCGAGCACCTGCTCAACTTCCTGGCCACGCGCCAGAGCATGCGCACGCTGGAAGTCGACGCCTGCGAGAACCTGGTGCGCGGCGTGGTGGGCAGCGGCGTGTCGTACACCAACATCGGGTTTTTCCGGGGCGACGGCAGCCACCTGTGCTCGGCCCAGCCCATCGTGCCCAGGGCTTCGTTTGCCGACGTGCCGTGGTTCCGGCAGGGCATGGCGGCCGAAGGCTTCTTGCTCAGCGAGCCGCGCCGCGGCCCGGTCAGCGGCCGCATGGTGATGTACCTGACCTTGCCGGTGCGCAGTGCCAGCGGCGGCAAGCTGGGCTTGGTGGTGGCCGTGATCGACATGCAGTCGCTGAACGCGGCGCTGCAGACCGAGCTGGGGGGCGTCGGCAGCACCTTGTCGCTGGTGAAGGACCGCCACCTGGTGGTCACCCGCCTGCCCGACCCCGAGCGCTGGATGGGCCGCGCGGTGCCGATGCCGCTGGACATGGTGACGCTGGGTGGCGACAGCCGCATGGTGGTGGCCAACGGCCTGGACGGGCAGCGCCGCGCCTTTGCGGCCGCGGCCGTGGGCAAGCACGGCCTGGATGCGCTGGCCGGCATGCCGGTGGCCGAGGTGTATGCGCGTGCCGATGGCGAGCTGTGGCGCGGCCTGCTGGCCGCGGTGCTGGTCATCAGCCTGGGGCTGGCCGCGGCCTTCCTGGCCGCGCGCCGGCTGACCGGTGCCTTGCGCAGCATCGCCGACACCGCACGCCGGCTGCAGGCCGGCGAGACCGAGGTGCAGGCCGACGCCAGCCTGCCGGGCCAGTTCGGCGAGGTGGCGGCCGAGATCAACCGGCTGATCGAGCGCAATGCGCTGCGCGCGGCCGAGCTGCAGGCCAGCGAGCAGCGCGCGGTGCGGTTGCGCCGCTTCTACGAGGCCTTGTCGGCCACCGGCCAGGCGATCGCGCGGCAGGTGGGCACCGACGGCTTGTTCGACGAGGTGTGCCGCGCCTGCATGGCCTCGGGCCTGGCCGAGCGGGCCTGGGTGACGCTGCGCGAGCCCGGCGGGCTGCGCGTGGTGCGCAGCGCCCAGCGTTCCGGCCGGCCCGGCACCGAGCGCCCGCCCGCCTGGGCCGCACGCGATGCCGCGCTCACCCAGCGTGCGCTCCAGTCCGGCCAGGCCGCCATCGATGCGCCGGCCGACGAGGCGCCGATGGCCGCGGTGCCCATCACCGTGGACGACGAGCATGTGGGCGTGCTCACGCTGTGCGCCGCCCGCGGCGTCGACTTCGACGACGAGCTGGCCAGCCTGCTGGGCGAGCTGTCGCGCGAGCTGTCGTTCGGCGTCTCGCTCGACCGCCACAAGGCCTCGCGCACGGCGCTGGCGCATGCGCAGGCGGCCAACCGGGCCAAGACGCGCTTTCTCTCGCACGTCAGCCATGAACTGCGCACGCCGCTCAATGCGGTGCTGGGCTTCACGCAGCTGCAGCATGCGCGCGCGTCCGAGCGCGGCGACGACGAAGGCCGCGAGCAGCTGGGCCATGTGATGGCGGCAGCGCGCCAGCTCACCGAGCTGATCGACGACCTGATGGACGTCTCGCGCATCGAGGCGGGCGAGCTGACGGTGGAGCTGTCCGACGTGGACGTGATGGCCAAGCTGGTCAGCGTGGTGCAGCTCAACGAGCCGCTGGCCCGCCGCCAGCAGGTGCGGCTGCAGATGGCCGATGGGCCGGCCGGCCCGCTGCTCACCCGCACCGACCCCGTGCGGCTGCGCCAGGTGCTGATGAACCTGGTGAGCAATGCCATCAAGTACAACCGCCCGGGCGGCCGGGTGCGGGTGGGCGCCGGCATCGAAGGCGGGCGGGTGCTGCTGCGGGTGGAAGACAACGGCCTGGGCATGTCGGCCGAACAGCTGGAGGGCCTGTTCCAGGCCTTCAACCGCCTGGGCCGCGAGCGTTCGGCCATCGAGGGCACGGGCATCGGCCTGTTCATCACCAAGCGGCTGGTCGAGCTGCTGGGCGGCGAGCTGCGCTTCGACAGCCGCGAAGGCCGCGGCACCACCGTCACCGTGGCCTTGCCGCACGTGCGGCCGGAGGGCGCCGCCGAGTCGAGTGCCTTTGCCCCACTGCCGCTGGCCGGCAGCGAAGACAGCGACGCGCTGACCGGCACCGTGCTGTACATCGAGGACAACCCGGTGAACGCGATGCTGGTGGAGACCTATTTCCAGCAGCACAGCCAGGTGCGCGTGGTGGTGTGCGCCACCGGGCAGGAGGGCCTGCGGCGCGCGGCCGACCTGCAACCCGACCTGGTGCTGCTGGACATGCAGCTGCCCGACATGCACGGGCTGGAGGTGCTGCAGCGGCTGGCGGCCGACCCGCAGACCGCCGCGCTGCCGGTGATCGCGCTGTCGGCCAGCGCGATGCCGCAGGAGGTGGAAGCCGCCACCCGCGCCGGTGCGCTGGCCTACTGGACCAAGCCGATCGACTTTGCGCGACTGCGCGCCGGCGTGGCCGCGGTGCTCAAGGCAGGCTGAGCGCCACTGCAGCGCTCACTGCAGCGCCCACCGCAGCGCCCACCGCCCGGTGGCGCCCCTGCTGCTTGGCCGCGTAGAGCGCTTCGTCCACCAGGGCCAGGGCCTGTTCGTAGCGCAGCGGACGGCCCCCGGGCGCCGGCTCGAAGGCGCCGTGGCCGACGGACGCGGTGACGTGCAGCGCGCGGCCGCCGGCCTGCACCGGCTGGCCGGCCACCGCCTGCAGCAGCTGCTGGGCCATCCAGCCGGTGCGGGCTTCGTCGGCGCCGGGCAGCACCACCAGGAATTCTTCGCCGCCCCAGCGCACCACCAGGTCGTCGGCGGCCACCGTGCTGCGCAGGCGGCGCGCCACCTCCACCAGCACCTCGTCGCCGGCGGCATGGCCGGCTTCGTCGTTGATGCGCTTGAAGTGGTCCAGGTCCAGCAGCAGCAGGCCGCCGTGGAAGCCGCCCTGCGGCTGCGCCAGCCGCTGCATCTCGGCCTGCAGGTGGCGGCGGTTGGACAGCTGGGTCAGCGGGTCCAGCTCGCTCAGCGCCTGCAGCTGCACCTGGCTGGCGGCCAGCTCGCGGTGGCTGGCGCGCACGCGGCGGTACAGCAGCAGCGCCGCCACCGTGGCCGCCACCATCGCCAGCGCCAGCACCCAGCCGAAGCGCTGCAGCAGCGCACGGTTGGCCAGGGCCGCCGTCTTGAGGGCGTTGTCGCGCTCCAGCAGCTCGATGTCGCGCTGGCGGGCCTGCGCCTCGTTGCGGCCCTGCAGTTCCTTCAGCGCCACGTTGCGGTTGATGCGCATCAGCTCGGCGCTCAAGGCGCGTTCGCGGTGGAACAGCTCCAGCGCGCTGCGGGCGTCGCCGGCGGCGGCCAGTGCCTCGCCGAACTCGGTCAGCGTGCCCACCTGGCGGCCGGTGTCGCCACTGTCCTGCCACAGGCGCAGCAGGCGGTTCATGTCTTCCTTGCCTTCGGCCAGCCGGCCCAGGCCGATCTTGGCCAGCCCGGCGTTGTTGATCAGCACCCGCTCGGCCCGCAGGTCGTTGCGCTCGCGCACGATCTGCAGGCCTTTTTCGGCCGCCACCAGCGCCGCGGCTGGGCGGCCGGCGCGCACGTAGGCGTCGCTCAGGTTGGTCAGCAGCCGGCCTTCCAGCCGCGGCGCATTGGCGCGTGAGGCCAGCTGCTGGGCCAGCTCGTGGAAGTGCAGGCCCGAGCGCGGGTCGCCGCGCTGGTCGGCGATGCGCGCCTCGACGTCGGTCAGGCGGGCCAGCTCGGCCAGGTCGTCCAGCGGCTGCACCAGCCGCCGCGCCTGGCTGATCAGTTCGCGGGCCTGCTCGCCATCGCCGCCGGCCTCGGCCAGCCAGGCCAGCGTGGCCAGGTTGGCTGCCTGCCGCCGGGCGTCGTGGTGGCCCTGGGCCAGGGCCAGGCCTGCGCGCGCCTGCGCCGCTTCGGTGGCGGGCAGGCCCTGGCCCACCGCGCGGCGCTGCAGGATCTGGCGCGCCTGCCAGGCCGCGCGCCAGTCGCAGGGCGGCACGGCATGGGCGTTGCCGCGGCGCGGGCTGCAATCGGCCTCGAACACGTCCAGCGCCGACTGGGCCAGCGCGGCGGCCACGGCCGTCTCGCCGCCGTTTTCGGCCACCAGCGCGCGCACGAGGTTGGCGCTGGCGGCGGCGCGCAGCTGCGGCTCGTCCTGCGCCAGGGTCATCAGGCTTTCGGCGGCGGCACGCGCCTGCGTGGCATTGCCGGCTTGCGCATGCACGCTGCCCAGGGCGTGCAGCAGCAGCCGGCGCGACTCGCCGTCGTGCGGATGCTGGCGCATGTCTTCCAGCGCGGCCAGGGCCTGCGCCGGGTGTTCGTAGCCGCTGCGCTGCAACGCATCGAGGCGCTCGGCCAGGTGGCTTTCAGGCGCCGCTTCGGCGGTGGCGGCCGGCGCGGCGGGCGCGGCGCCTGCCACGGCCAGCAGCAGTGCCAGGCCGAGCGCTTGGGGCAGCAGGGCGCGCCAGCGCATCACGCGGCCTCCACGGCCGATGCGCCGGCCTGGGCACGCAGCAGGGTCAGGGCCACACGGCCGTCTTCGGCCGCGGCTTCCAGCGCGCCGGTGATGGCCTGCAGCGATTCGTCGTTGGCCGCCTGCTGCAGTCGCACGCCGTAGGCGCGGTTGCGGCCATGGGCCTTGGCCAGGTACATGGCGGTGTCCACCAGGTTCACGGCACGCTCCCAGGGCACGGCCATCGCCGCCGGCCCCAGCGGGAAGCTGGCAAAGCCGATGGAGGCGGTGACCGCCACCTGCTGCGCCTGCGCCACCACCGGCGTGTCTTCCAGCGCGGCCAGCATGCGGCAGGCCAGCGCGTCCACCCGGTCGGCGGCCATGGGCTGCACCAGCACTAGGAATTCCTCGCCGCCCCAGCGCACGATCAGGTCGTCCTCGCGCAGCGTGGCGCGCAGCCGGCGCGCCACTTCCACCAGCACCGCGTCGCCCACCGCGTGGCCGTGGTGGTCGTTGATCTGCTTGAAGTGGTCGACGTCGATCAGGTAGACGGTGCCGCGCAGGCTGCCATCGGCCGCGCGCTGGGCCATCGCGGCCTGGAAAGCCCGGCGGTTGGCCAGCCCGGTCAGCGGGTCGCGTTCGCCGTGCTGGCGCAGCACCTGGTTGCTGGCCGACAGCAGCCGGTTGGCCTGGCGCACCCGGCGCAGCAGGCCCACGATGACGGCGAAGGACAGCAGCGACACGCCGGCCGCCAGGCCCCACAGCAGCTGCTCGAGGTCGCGGCGGCGCAGTTGCTCGGCCTTGAGCTGCTGCTCGCGCTGCAGCAGGTCCAGCGAGCGGTTGCGCTGCTCGGCGTCGTACTGCTCCTGGATGGCCAGGATGGCCTTTTGCTCGTCGGCGCGCAGCACGCTGGCCATCAGCTTGCGGTGGCGGTGGTAGGCGGCCACCGCGCCGCGCAGGTCGCCGGCCTTTTCCAGGTAGCTGCCCAGCTCCTGCCAGGTGCTCGCCGCGCCGGCGATGGCGCCGCGGTCTTCGTCGATGGCGATGGCCTCGGCCACGAAGCGCTTGCCCGTCTCCAGGTGCTGCATCGAGATGTGCGCAAAGCCGATGTTGGCCAGTGCCACCAGCCTGGTGTCGGGGTCGCCCAGCTCGCGCGCCAGCGGCAGGGCCCGCTGCGCATGGCCCAGTGCGGTGCGGAAGTCGCCTTTCTTCAGGTAGAAGTCGGCGATGTTGGCCAGGTAGCGCGCTTCGTCGCGCTTGCTGCCGGCGCGGCCCGCGTACGCGATGGCCAGCTCGAAGCTGCGGCGCTCGCCCTCCTGGTCGCCCAGGCCGTCCAGCACGATGCCGGCGGTGTTGTGGGCGCGGCCCATGGCCACCCAGTCGCCGGCCTCGGTGGCGATGGCCACGGCCTCTTCGCTCAGCTGCCAGGCCCGCTCCAGCTGGCGGGCGCCGTAATAGCTGTAGGCCAGGGCGGAACGTGCCTCGGCGCGCCGCCACGGGGTGCCCAGCCGGTCGGCCACGGCCAGGGCCTCGTGGTTCAGGCGCACCGCGTCTTCCAGCAGGGCGGCGCGGTCCTTGATGTAGCCATGCACCGCGGCAAAGCGGTAGCGGTCTTCCAGGCCCACCTCGGCCGGCAGGCGCGTCATCGCGTCGCGCACCAGGGCGTCGGCCTGCTTGAGGTCGCCGCCGCCGCGGGCCGCCAGGTCGGCGCGGATGAGCAGGGCCGCAGCGGCGGCCAGCGCACGGTCTTCGGCCCGGGGGTGCAGGCCCCAGGCATCCAGTGCCTGCGCGCTGCGCTCGGCCGCGGCGCCGTCGGCCGCGTCGGCCAGCATCAGGCCCTGCACCGTCAGCAGCTCGCGGTGGGCGGCGCTGAAAGGGCGCACGCGGTCGATCTCGGCGGCCACCAGGGCGGCGGTGTCCTGCGGCCGCGCCCGGCCCTGGCTTTCCAGCGCGCCGATGCGCTCGCGCAGTGCCGGCGTGGCGGGCAGGGCGGATGCAGCGAGCGGCGCTTGCGGGTTGGCACTGGCGGCGCCGGCACCCACCACCATGGCCGCGACCAGCCAGAGCGCCTGCCCCAACCGGCGGCGCCAGGGCGCGCGTCTCGTGGCGGTCATGGCTGCAGCCGCCCGCTGCGCGGGATTCCTGCAAGAGGCAAGAGCGGCACCAGGGCGCCGGCCTGCAAAGAGCGGTACATCCAAACCTTTACTGCTGAGCGGTGCCCGCCGCCGCGCCAGGCGGCGTCCGGGCCGGACGGCGAAGCCGGAGCCGGGGAGACCTGTGAAGCGGGTTTATCGACGCGGGCCCGCCATGTTTGAGCCGGCGCTTGTAACAGAAATCGCTTGGAGATCGTCACATATGGCGGGTGCGGGTCAATTTTGGCGGGTCGCAGCCGATAGAGCAGCGTTGCCACCTGCCGTCACCCGCGCTTGCCATGAGGCTCATCGCCATATCCCGCTGGCCGCTCCAGCACAAGCTCATGGCCGGGCTGGGGCTGTGCCTGGCCGTGTTCGTGGCCGTTTCGGTGGCCAGCGGCCTGTGGCTCTCGGGCGAGGCGATGGAGCGCCGTGTGATCAGCGACGAGCTGCCGGCCGTGCTGTCCGCGGTGCGCAACGACATCCAGCGCCAGGTCACCGGGCCACTGGGCGCCTCGCTGGACATGGCCGACAACCACTTTCTGCTGGCCTGGGAACGCGCCGGCCAGCCCGAGGAGGGCCTGGCCTCCTTCCAGGCCTTTGCCGCGCGCCTGAAGGCACGCCACCGGGCGCAGTCAGTGTTTTGGGTGTCGCAGGCCAATGGCCGCTACCTGACCGAGGCCGGCACCCAGCGCCTGCTGGGGCCGCAGGACACCTGGTTCGGCCGCTTCCTGACCAGCGGTCTGCCTTATGCGCTGGACCTGGCCCCCGACCCGCGCGACGAGACCTGGCAGTTGAGGGTGCATGCCCGCTTCGATGCCGGCCCCGGCCACCTGGGCGCCGCCGGCCTGGGCGTTTCGGCTGCTGCGCTGGCCGAGCAGGTGACCGGCCGCCGCGTGGGCCAGACGGGCCAGCTGATGCTGGTGCGGCCCGACGGCAGCATCGTGCTGCACCGCGACGCGCTGCTGGCCGACGGCCGGCACCACCTGGGCGACCTGCCCGGCTTCGGCATCGAGGCGCTGGGCCGGCTGCT
>NZ_CAXFDV010000786.1:0-15913 GCF_964001545.1 uncultured Aquincola sp. | reverse complement strand
TTGGTGGTGAGCTGCTGGGTGCCCACGTAGCTGGCCATCAGCGGGCCGGCCTTGACCTGGCCGACGCTGAGCGTCTCGACCTGGCGCAGGTTGCGCTCCAGCACCACGCCGTGGGTGCGCAGCACCTCGGGGTCGGTCTCGGCCAGCCATTGGCGCAGTTCGTCGATGTGCTGCATCACCTGCTGACCCAGGCCGCCCACGCCGTCGGGCTTTTTCAGCCGCATGCTGCCGTGGGCCAGCAGCCGCTCGGCCGCCACCAGGGCGTCTTCAGCGCTGAAGACCGAATAGCCCGGCAGGGTCACAGACTGGATGGCTTCGCCATGGGCGGCCTGCCAGCCTTCAGGCGCGGTGGCGTTCGGGTGCACCAGGCCATGCGACACCAGCTTGGTGGCCACGAAGTCGCGCGGCACCACGCCGCCGAACAGGTGGTCACCATGCTCGATGCCCAGCTCGCGCGCATCGGCCACGCTGGTGAGGGTTTCGCTGGGCACGAAGAACAGCGGGCCTTCGGGCCGGGCGGCCGAGCGGTAGAAACCGCCGAAGGGCAGCCCCAGCAGGTCGGCCAGCGCATGCGCCACCGAGGCCTTGGTGCGGTGGTCGTGCCCGCCTTCGCGGCAGGGGTCGATGCAGTGAAACACCACCGTGGGCCGCGGCCCCTCGAAGGTGGCGGGCTGGTCGGCGTGCGTCCGCAGGCTGCCTGCGGCGCCAGGGCCCGCGTCGGCGCCAAGGCTGGGTTCTTGCGCAAGAATCATGGTGGGCTCCCGCGATGGGCGGTGGGGATGACCCACTGTGCATGGCGTGCCGGCCCGCGCTTGCCGGGTGGAGGCGCTATCGCTTGTAGGACCGGGCTTGCAAGCGGCTTCAGTCCTGCGTGTGCAGCCGCCGATGGATGCGCCGCGTGGCCTGCCACACCGCCCACAGCACCAGCGGAATCGCGGCCCCGGCGGCCATCTCGGGGTTCAGCGGCAGGCCGGCGGCCTTGGCGGCCTTGCCGCCGTACAGCAGCAGGCTGATCACGTAGTACGAGATGGCGGCGATCGACAGCCCCTCCACGGTGGATTGCAGGTGCAGCTGCAGTTCCTGCCCGCGGGTGAGCTTGGCCAGGAGCTGGTGGTTCTGTGTCTCGGTGGCAATGTCCACCCGCGTGCGCAACAGCGCACTGCTGCGTTCGATGCGCTGCGACAGCGAGCCCAGCCGCTGCGCGGTGGCCGCCACCGTGGCAATGGCCGGCGACAGCCGGCGCTGCATGAATTCGCCGATGGTCTGCGTGCCCGGGATGGGCTTTTCGCGCAGCTCGGTCAGGCGCTGGCGCACCAGCGCGTCATAGGCCTCGGTGGCCGAGAAGCGGTACTGGTGTTCGGCGGTGGCACGCTCCACCCGCGCCGCCACGTGGATCAGCTGGTCCAGCAGCTCGGCCTCCGAGCTTTCGCGCGCTTCCAGCCGGGCGGTGACGGTAGCCAGTGCCGATTCCGATTCGGCCAGCACCGGTGCCAGCGCCTTGGCCACCGGCAGGCCGCGCAAGGCCATCAGCCGGTAGATCTCGATTTCCAGCAGCCGCTGCGAGATGCGTCCGGCGCGGGTCTCGGTGGTGCCGGGCGGCGCCAGCACCAGCAGTCGCTCGAAGCCGTCGGTGCGCAGGCGGAAGTTGGTCACCGCCATCGAGTGGCCGTTGCCCATCAACGAGGCCACCACCGTGCGGCCGCCGAACCAGCGCTGCGCAGCGGCCAGTGCCGCATGCGGGTCGGTGATGTCGGTCTCCAGCATCACCAGCTGCAGCGCGGCCACGGTGCGGCCGGGCACTGCGCGCAGCCAGTCGGGCGGCAGCACCAGCTGGTCCAGCAACGCGGGCTCGGCATGGTCCAGCCCGGCGCCTTCGGGCAGCGGTTGCACCACCGCATAGCGGGTGAATTCGGTGTGGCGTTCCCACTTCAGCGTGTGGTCGGCAAAGCGCAGGCGCAGGAAGTTGCCGTGCAGGTCTTCCAGCCGCAGGCCGGCCTGGCCGGGCAGCTGCTTCAGGTGCGCCCACTCGTCCTCGCGGCTGACGCCATGGTTGAGCACGGCCACGGTGAACACCAGCGCCGGCAGGCGGATGCGCGCTGAGGGCCGCGCATGCACTTCGTTGTGCAACATCTCTCGCCAATCGTCATCCGGCGGCAGCGCCGTGGAGGCGGCAAAGGTGTCAGCGGTGGCGGCCGAAGATGCGGGAAGTGATGTCATTGCAGCGCGGGCGGTGTGCGACAGGCCGAGTGTGCCTGCGCCAGGGCCGAGCTGGGGCATCGCGCCCCTGCTGTTTGCAGGATCGGCGGCGGGCGCAACGCGCTACGCTTGCGCCATGCAAGTCGTTGGCATTCTTCTGCGCAAGCCCGCCTTCAACGAGGTGACGGCTTCCACCATCATGGGCGCTGGCCTCTGGGTCGCGCTCGTCGGCCTGATGAAGGCTGGCGGTCACCCACTCGAACGCCCTGAAGCCGCGGCCCTGCTGCTGGTGATGCTGTGGGGTTGCCTGTCGGTGCGCCTGGGCATCGACCTGGCGGCCGGCTGGCGCCACCGCTTCGTGCACCTGGCGGTGTGCGGCGTGCTGCTGGGTCTGATGCAGCTGGCCAGCCCTTTCTTGGGCTGACTGGTCTTTGAACGTGACAACGCGCCCCGCAGGGCGCGTTGAGCTTGCTCGTTCGGCTGCGCCGTGGCGCAGCCGCTGCGGTCAGCGGACGCTGCCGCGACGCACCAGGTTCACGATCGCCAGCAGGATGATCGCGCCGCCCAGCGACAGCAGCAGGCCCATCACGCTGAAGTCACCCTGATTCACCGTACCGGCGCCGACCAGCGGCGACAGCAGCCAGCCGCCGAGCATGGCGCCGACGATGCCGACCACCACGTTCAGGATCACGCCCTGCTGCGCGTCGGTGCGCATGATCATGCTCGCGACCCATCCGATGAGCCCGCCGACAACCAGCCAGATGATGAGGTTCATGAGTTCACTCCAAAGTTTGATTTGATGATCACCAGCCTGGTGGCCGGTTGTTGGGGCCTGTGGCTCGAGGGCGGGCCACCGGTGAAGTGAGATTAGGGCGGGGCCCTTGCCGGGGCAGTCGGCTGCAACCGGCAAGTGCCGTCAGCATTGGCCTACGGGGCCCGCGGCGGGCGCACTGGCCCCTGCTGCTGTTACCAATGCCCGCCCCTTGCTCATGGCGCCATCACCTTGTCGGGCGTCATCGGCAGGCTCAGGATGCGGCGGCCGGTGGCATGGTGGATGGCGTTGCACACGGCTGCGGCCACGCCCACCAGGCCGATTTCGCCCACGCCCTTGGCGCCCAGGCGGCTGGCGATGCGGTCCTTCTCTTCCACGAAGATCACGTCGATGTCGTGGATGTCGGCATTCACCGGCACGTGGTACTGCGCGAAGTCGCGGTTCATGAAGCGGCCCAGCTGCTGGTCGGCCTGGGTCTCTTCGTGCAGCGCCTGGCTGATGCCCCACACCACGCCGCCGATGATCTGGCTGCGCGCCGTCTGCAGGTTGATGATGCGGCCGGCCGCAATGGCACTGACCACCCGCGTCACGCGGACGGTGCCGAAGTCCTCGTCCACCTTCACCTCGCAGAACACCGCCGAGTGCACCGCGCGGGTGTACTTCTTCTGCTTGAGCACGGCGGGCAGCATCAGGTACTTTTCTTCCAGCCCCTTCAGGCCGGCGGCCGCCAGGATGTCGGTCAGCCGCACCGTCACGTCGCGCTCGAAGCGCAGGTACATGAAGCCCTTGGCAAAGCCCACGTCGTGGAAGCGGCAGGTGGCAAAGGGCGAATTGGGCTGCTTGCGCGCCAGCTCCCACAGCTTGTGCTGCAACCGCTCGCACACGCCCTGCACCGCCGAGCCGATGGTGGTGACGTGGGATGAGCCGCCTTCCACCGGCGCCACCGGCAGGTTGGAGTCGCCCAGCTCGAAGGTCACGTCCTCCATCGCCATGCCCATCGAAGCAGCGCCGATCTGGGTCATCACCGTCAGCGTGCCGGTGCCGATGTCGCTGGCCGCGGTGCGCAGCAGCAGCTTGCCGTCGGACTGCAGCACCGCATGCACGCGGGCGAACATCTGCATCGCGTCCCAGGTGCCGCTGGCCATGCCCCAGCCCACCAGCTCGCGGCCTTCGCGCATCGAGCGCGGCGCCTGCGGCCGGCCTTCCCAGCCGAAGCGCTCGGCCGCCTGCTGGTAGCAGGCGCGCAGCTCCTTGCTGGAAAAGGGCAGGTCCTCGTTGTAGTCGTGGTCGGCGTAGTTCTTCAGCCGCAGCGCCACCGGGTCCATCTGCAGCCGGTGGGCCAGTTCGTCCATCGCCACCTCGATGGCATGCACGCCATGGGCGGCGCCGGGCGCGCGCATGTCCATCGGGCTGTAATGGTCCAGTTCGGCCAGCTGGTAGCCCAGGCGCGCGGTCTGGCTGCGGTAGAGCTGGCTCGACCAGTTCACCACCACCTCCACATAGTCTTCCTTGCGTGAGGTGGCGCCCACCGCATCGTGCGTCAGCGCCAGCAGCTCGCCATCGGGCGCGGCGCCGAGCTTCACACGCTGCCAGCTCTCGGGCCGGTGGCCGAAGTTGAACATCTGCTGCCGCGTGAGCACCACGCGCACCGATCGTTCGAGCTTCAGCGCCGCCATCGTGGCCAGCAGCACCGTGGGCTGCGGCCGCAGGCCCGAGCCGAAGGCGCCGCCGACGAACTCGTTCTTCACCGTCAGCCGGCTCTTGGGCAGGCCGAACACACGCGACAGCACCCAGCGCACGTTCTGCGAGCCCTGGGTCTTGTCGTGCACCGTCAGGTGCCGGTTGCGGCCGTAGATCACGGTGGTGCCGTGCAGCTCCATCGGGTTGTGGTGCTCGGCGCCGTGGTGGAACTCGGCCTCCACCTGCACCGGCGCCTGCGCATAGGCGGCCTCTGCATCGCCGCGCGGCTTGGGCGGCGGCTTGAAGCCGGCGCGCAGCGCGCTGGGCTCGCGGGCTTCGGGCAGCACGGCCATCAGGTCGGTCTGGTGCGGCTCGGCGGCCACCTGGGCGTCCACCAGCGTGGCGGCATGGCGAGCTGCCTCGAAGCTGGTGGCCACCACCACGGCCACCGGCTGGCCGCTGTAGTGCACCTGGTCGTCGTGCAGCGGCTTGAAGGGGCTGCCGGTCACCGGCGCCGTCATGTCCTTGTAGAACAGGTCCAGCGAGCGCATGCGCGGCCGGTTCTCGTGGGTGATGACCTCCACCACGCCGGGCACCGCCATCGCGCGGCGTACGTCGATGCGCTCGATGTGGCCACGGGCCACCGGGGTGTCGACGATCACGCCGTACAGCAGGTCGCCGGCCGGGTGCTCGGCCGCATAGCGGGCGCGGCCGCTCACCTTGGCCGGGCCGTCCAGCCGGGGCAGCGGCATGCCCAGGGTCACGGGCGGGCGCTGGGCCATCAGGTCGGGCAGCGTGCTGTCCACCGGGTTGAAGCGATCGTTCATCAAGCCTCCCTGCGTGCGGCCGCGGTGGCCAGGCCCGCGAGCGGGCCGGTGTTGGTGAGTTCGCCTTCGCTGGCCATCGACAGTGCACGCACCACGGCGCGGTGGGCCATCGGCAGCTTGAAGGCGTTGTCGGTGCCTGGCGCGCCGCAGGCCTGTGCGCCTTGCAGCAGGCGCGCGGCGGCCTGGCCGAAGGCTTCGGCGCCGGGCGTCTGGCCTTGCAGCAGGGCCTCGGCTTCGGGCAGGCGCCAGGGCTTGTGGGCCACGCCGCCCAGGGCGATGCGCGCCTCGCGGATGCGGCCCTCGCCATCCAGGTCCAGCGCGGCTGCCACCGACACCAGCGCAAAGGCGTACGAGGCCCGCTCCCGCAGCTTCAGGTAGGTGGCATGGCGGGCAAAGCCTGCCGCTGCCGGCGGCAGGCTCAGGTGCGTGATCAGCTCGTCGGGCTGCAGTTCGGTGTCCACCTCGGGCCGGTCGCCGGGCAGGCGGTGGAAGTCGGCCATCGGGATGGCGCGGCTGCCGCGCGCCGATTGCACATGCACCGTGGCGTCGAGTGCGCGCAGCGCCACGCAGAAGTCCGACGGATGCGTGGCCACGCAGTGTTCGCTGGCACCCAGGATGGCATGCGAGCGCGCCAGCCCTTCGCGCGCCGGGCAGCCGCTGCCGGGCTGGCGCTTGTTGCAGGGCACCTGCGCGTCGTAGAAGTAGGCGCAGCGGGTGCGCTGCAACAGGTTGCCGCCGTTGGTGGCCATGTTGCGTATCTGCGGCGAAGCGCCCGACAGCAAGGCCGCCGCCAGCAGCGGGTAGCGCTCGCGCACCAGCGGGTGGGCGGCGGTGGCGGCATTGGTGGCCAGCGCGCCCAGTTGCAGCCCGCCGTCGGGCGTGGCGGAGATGGCCTGCAAGGGCAGCCGGTGCACGTCCACCAGGCGCGTGGGCCGCATCAGGTCGGCCTTCATCATGTCGAGCAGGTTGGTGCCGCCGGCCAGCGGTCGGGCGCCGTCGGCGCGGGTGGCGGGGGGCCGGCCCAGCGCCTGCAGCGCGGCGGGCAGGTCGGCGGGCATCAGGTGTTCAAACGGGCTCATGCCACGCCCCTGTCACGCGGGCGCAGCGCCACGGTGGACACGGCCTTGACGATCTGCGGGTAGGCACCGCAGCGGCACAGGTTGCCGCTCATCAGCTCCTGCAGCTGCTCGGGTGTCTCGGCGCCGCCTTCCTGGACCAGGCCCATGGCCGAGCACAGCTGCCCCGGGGTGCAGTACCCGCACTGGAAGGCATCGTGGTCGATGAAGGCTTGCTGCAAAGGATGCAGCGTGCCGTCTTCGGCGGCCAGGCCTTCGACCGTGGTGATGGTGGCGCCGTCGTGCGAGACGGCCAGCGTCAGGCAGCTGTTGATGCGCTTGCCGTCCAGCAGCACGGTGCAGGCGCCGCACTGGCCGTGGTCGCAGCCCTTCTTGGTGCCGGTGAGGTCGGCATGGTCGCGCAGCAGGTCCAGCAACGTCACCCAGGGCGCCACCAGCAGCGTGGTGGCGCGGCCGTTGATGTGCAGTCGCACCGGCCGCTGGGCCATGCCGTCGGGTGCGGAAGAAGTAGCAGGGGGCATGAGCATCCTCGTGCAATGTGTTCGTGTGTAAGCGCGAGCGCCGTCACGCCGCAGGGGCAACGCGTGTTCCCGGCGGGCGGGCAGGCGGGCCCCATGAGCCGGGCAGCCGCGGGCGCACAACGCGGCACACCGCTCGCCATTGAAGTGCCCAGGAACGTCTCGTGACACGGCGGGCCGTGCTTCCGGGCTGCTCTGCCCCGCTTCCCGGGTTCCCGGGATTGCGGCAGATCCGGGCATGGATTGCCGATGGAAGACCGCAGTCACCGACTTCGGCATGAGGTGCCGTCCTACGAAGAACGGGCCACCGGCCCCGGACACTTTCTGCAACAGGCGGTAGTAAGGAACGCGCAATGCAACAACGACAACCCTCGGTGCTCGCCTTCGTGATGGCAGGCGGTGAAGGCTCCCGGCTCTTTCCCTTGACGCAGCACCGGTGCAAGCCGTCGGTGCCTTTCAACGGCAAGCACCGCGTGGTCGATTTCGTGCTGAGCAACCTCGTCAACTCGGACATCAACAGCATCTACCTGCTGGTGCAGTACAAGTCGCAGGCGCTGATCGAGCATGTGCGGCAGTCGTGGACGATGGCCCGCTTCATCCCCGACCACTTCATCACCGTGGTGCCGCCGCAGATGCGCGACGGCCCGGAGTGGTTCCGCGGCACCGCCGATTCCGTCTGGCAGAACCTGCACCTGATCGAAACCCACCGCCCCGACTACGTGGCCGTGTTCGGCGCCGACCACGTCTACCGCATGGACGTGCGCCAGATGCTGGATGCCCACATCGCCGCCGATGCCGACGTGAGCGTGGCCACGCTGCCGGTGTCGCTGGAAAAGTGCTCGCAGTTCGGCATCGTCGAGACCGACGCCGACCTGATGGTGCGCGAGTTCCGCGAGAAGCCCAAGATGGCCGTGCCCATGCCCGGCCGGCCCACGCATGCGCTGGCGTCGATGGGCAACTACATCTTCCGCACCGACGTGCTGCTGGACGAGCTCAAGCGCGCCCACCGCAATGGCGAGCGCGACTTCGGCGGCGACATCCTGCCGCGCCTGGCCAAGAGCCACCGCGTGCTGGCCTACGACTTCACCACCAACCACGTGCCCGGCCTGGCCGACCACGAAGACCCGCATTACTGGCGCGACGTCGGCACCATCGAGGCCTATTTCGAGGCCCACTTCGACACCCTGGGCGCCAAGCCGCGCTTTCGCATGACCAACCCCAGCTGGCCGGTGTACGCCAGCCAGGACCCGTCGGAATCGGCGCAGATCGAAAGCGGCGTGGTCACCCGCTCGACCATCGGCTCGGGCTGCGTGGTCACCAATGCGCGGCTCGACCACGTGATGCTGCGCAGCTCGGTCACGGTGTGCGACGACGCCCAGCTGTCGCATTGCATCGTGATGGAGCGCAGCACCATCGGCCGTGGTGCGCGCATCACCCGCGCCATCATCGACCAGGACAACGACATCCCGGCCGGCGAAGTGATCGGCGGCGACCGCGAACGCGACAGCCAGCGCTTCCACGTCAGCGACAGCGGCATCGTGGTGGTGCCCCGCGGCTACTTCCGCCGGCCCACCGCCGGCCGCACGCCGGTGCTGGCGGCTTCCAACCCCAAGCCGGCCGTGCCCCCGCTGCCTGCGATGCCGCTGCTGGGCACGCCGCCTTTGGGCAGCACGCTGCCCAAGGCCGTGCTGCCGGGCCACGTGGTGCAGGCCAAGGCCGCCGCATGAGCGAGGCAGAGGCGCAGACCCCACGCTTCGGAGCCCAGCCCGACGGCGACGCCACCCGCTTCAGCCTCTGGGCGCCCAGCGTGGACATGGTCATGCTGGAGATCGTCGATGGCGACGGCCAGGTGCTGCGCCAGCATGCGCTGCAGCGCGATGCCGACGGCTTCCACCAGGCCCGCGTGATGGACGCCGGGCCGGGCACGCTCTACCGCTTCCGCGTGCGTGAAGACCTGGCCGTGCCCGACCCCGCTTCGCGCAGCAACCCGCAAGGCGTTCACGGCCCGAGCGAGGTGGTCGACCTGAGCGGGCTGGCCTGGCGCGACCGCGCCTGGCAAGGCCGCCCCTGGCATGAGGCCGTGGTGTACGAGCTGCACCTGGGCACCTTCACGCCCGAAGGCACGCTGGAGGCCGCCGCCGCCAAGCTGCCGCTGCTGCAGGCGGCCGGCATCACCGCCATCGAGCTGCTGCCGCTGGCCGCCTTTCCGGGCGAGCGCGGCTGGGGCTACGACGGCGTGCTGCCGTTTGCGGTTCACCCCGCCTATGGCCCGCCCGCGGCGCTGCGCGCCTTTGCCGAAGCGGCCCATGCGCTGGGCCTGATGGTGCTGCTGGACGTGGTCTACAACCACTTCGGGCCCGACGGCAACTACATGGCGGCCTACTGCCCTGAGCTGGTGAACCCCGAGCACCACACGCCCTGGGGCTCGGCCATCAATTTTGATGGCGAGCACAACGCGCCGGTGCGCCGCTTCTTCATCGAGAACGCGCTGTACTGGATGGACACCTGCGGCCTGGACGGCCTGCGGCTGGACGCGGTGCATGCGCTGGTGGACACCTCGCCGCGCCACATCGTGCAGGACATCCATGCCGCGCTGCTGGCGGGCCCCGGCCGCCGCCGCCACGTGCACCTGGTGCTGGAGAACGAGCGCAATTCCGTCAAGCTGCTGACGCCGCCCGCCGGCACCGCGGCCGGCCATGGCCTGGCCCAGTGGGACGACGACTGGCACCACGCCGCCCATGTGGTGGCCACCGGCGAGACCGACGGCTACTACAGCGACTATGCCGAGCAACCCGTGGCCCAGCTGGCCAAGGCGCTGGCCGAAGGCTTCATCTTCCAGGGCCAGCCCAGCCCGTTCGCCGACGGCCACCGCCGCGGCGAGCCCAGCACCGGCTTGCCGCCCACGGCCTTCATCGTCTTTCTGCAGAACCACGACCAGATCGGCAACCGCGCCATGGGCGACCGTGTGGACGCCACGGCGCCGCTGGCCAAGGTGGAAGCGCTGTTGACGCTGCTGCTGCTGTCGCCGCAGGTGCCGCTGATGTTCATGGGCGACGAGTTCGCGGCCACCACGCCGTTCCTGTACTTTTGCGACCACGCGGGTGAGCTGGCGCAGCTGGTGACCGATGGCCGGCGCAACGAGTTCTCGCGCTTTGCCACCTTCTCGCACCCCGAGGCGCGTGAGCGCATCCCCGACCCCAATGCCGCCGCCACCTTCCAGGCCAGCACGCTGCGCTGGGACGAGCGCCAACGCGATGCCGGCCAGCGCCGCCTGCAGCTGGTGACCACGCTGCTGGGGCTGCGGCGCCAGCACCTGTGGCCGCTGATACCGCAGCTGCACGGCGCCGGCCGCCAGGTGGTGGAAGGCGACACCTTGCACGTGTACTGGCTGGGCGAAGACGGCACCCGCTGGCATGTGCGCGCCCTGCTGGGCGAAGGCAGCGCCAGCCTGCCGCTGGGCCCCGACGAACACCCCGTGCACCTGCAGGCGGCCGAGATGGGGGAGGGCGAATGCCGCTTCACCGGGCCGGGCGCCGTGGTGACCTTCGAGCCCGCGGTGCGCGCCGCCGGCCAGTGATCTTCTGACGCCGCTTGCGGCAACGCCACCGATGCTTCAAGCCATTCCTTCCACGGCACCCGTTGCCGCGACCTCGGACGCCCCGGCCGTCGAGCCCGTGCCGTCCCCCACCCGGCTGCTGCAGGCGCGTGTGCCGCGGGCCACCTACCGGCTGCAGCTGCACAAGGACTTCGGGTTCGAGGCGGCCACCGCGGTGCTGCCCTACCTGAAGCGCCTGGGCATCAGCCATGTGTACTGCTCGCCCATCTGGCGGGCGCGCCCTGGCAGCCTGCATGGCTACGACGTGGTGGCCCACCACGAGATCAACCCCGAGCTGGGCGGCGACGAAGGCTTCGAGCGGTTTGCGCAGGCGGTGCGCCAGCACGACCTGGGCCTGCTGCTGGACATGGTGCCCAACCACATGGGCGTGTTCGGGGCCGACAACCCGTGGTGGCTCGACCTGCTGGAAAACGGCCAGGCCTCCAGCCACGCCAGCTACTTCGACATCGACTGGTCGCCGCCCAACCGCAGCCTGCGCGGCAAGGTGCTGGTGCCGGTGCTGGGCGATGCCTACGGCACCGTGCTCGAACGCGGCGAGCTGAAGCTGGCCTGGGCCGACGGCCGCCTGGCCATCCGCTACCACCAGCACCTGTTTCCGCTGGACCCGCGCAGCTACGCCAAGGTGCTGCAGCTGGTGGTGGAAGAGCTGCCCTCCGGCGAGCCGGCCCGGCTGACCATGCAGCGGCTGAGCAAGGAATCGGCGGCACTGCCCGCGCATGACGACCCCGACGCCGCGCGCCGCGCCGAGCGCCAGGCCGCCGTGCCGCGGCTGCAGGCCGCGCTGGCCGAAGCCCTGGCCGACGACGAGGTGCGCGCCGCGCTCGACGGTGTGCTGGACACGATCAACGAAGCGCCCGGCCGCGACGCGCTGGACGCGCTGCACGACCGCCAGGCCTACCGCCTGGCCTGGTGGCGCGTGGCCGCCGACGAGATCAACTACCGCCGCTTCTTCGAGGTCAACGAGCTGGCCGCGATGCGGGTGGAAGACCCGGCGGTGTTCGAGGCCATCCACGGCCGCGCGCTGGACATGGCCGCCGCCGGCATCGTGGATGGCTTGCGCATCGACCACCCCGACGGGCTGCTCGACCCGCGGCAGTACTTCGAGCGGCTGCAGCATGGCTACCTGCAACGCGCCCGGCCCGAGCAGGCCGATGCGCTGATGCAGCAGGCCGCGCAGGCGCGCGAGTGGCCGCTGTACGTGGCGGCCGAAAAGATTGCCGCTGCGCACGAGGACGTGCCCAAGGACTGGGCGCTGCACGGCACCACCGGCTACCGCTTTGCCAACGTCATCAATGGCCTGTTCGTCGAGCGCAAGAACGCCGCCCGGCTGGAACGCCTGTGGCGCGAGTACGCCGGTGTGGGCCAGGACTACGAAGAGATCGTGCGCGAGGCCAAGCTGGCCGTGGCCCGCGGCTCGCTGGCCTCGGACCTGACGCTGCTGGCCCAGGCCCTGCACCGCGTGGGACAGGCCCACCGCAACACCCGTGACTACGGCTTCAACACCCTGCGTGAGGCGCTGGCCCAGGTGGCCGCCAGCATGCCGGTGTACCGCACCTATGTGATCGACGAGGCCAGCGCGCAGGACAAGCGCTTCATCGACTGGGCGGTGGCCGATGCGATGCGCCACACCGACATCGCCGACGACAGCGTGTTCGAGTTTCTGCGCCGCTGCCTGCTGCTGGACCCGCCGCCGGGGCTGGGCGGCGCGGCCACCGAGGCGCTGTTGCGCCGCTTCGTGCACCGCTTCCAGCAGTTCTGCGCGCCGGTGGCGGCCAAGGGCGTGGAAGACACGGCCTTCTACCGCTACCACCGGCTGATCTCGCTCAACGAAGTGGGCGGCGAGCCGGCGGTGTTCGGCCTGTCGGCCGCGGCCTTCCACGGCGCCAGCACCGACCGTGCGCGCCACTGGCCGCACACCATGCTGGCCAGCAGCACCCACGACAACAAGCGCGCCGAAGACGTGCGCCAGCGCATCAACGTGCTGTCGGAGCAGCCGGCCGCCTGGCGCCTGGGCCTGCGCCGCTGGCGCGAGGCCACCCGCAGCTTGCGCACGCTGGTGGACGGCAAGCCGGCGCCTTCCGACTCGGACGACTACCTGCTGTACCAGACGCTGCTGGGCAGCCTGCCGCCCGACCCGCTGGACGATGCGCAACTGGCGGCCTACCATGAGCGCATCGAGGCCTACATGATCAAGGCCACCCGCGAAGGCAAGCAGCACACCAGCTGGACGCGGCCGAACGAGGCCTATGAGGCCGCGCTCAAGCGCTTCATCGGCGGCGTGCTGGGCCGGCTGCAGCCCAACCCCGCGCTGACCGAACTGCGCCAGCGCGCGGCCGAGCTGGCCTGGTATGGCGCGCTCAACAGCCTGAGCGCCACGGTGCTCAAGCTGGTGTCGCCGGGCGTGCCCGACCTGTACCAGGGCTCGGAGCTGATGCCGCTGACGCTGGTGGACCCGGACAACCGCACGCCGGTGGACTATGCGCTGCGCGAGCATCTGCTGGCCGGCTTCGAGGCCGCGCAGCAAGATGCCGGCACTGCGCCGTTGCTGGAAGACCTCCGTACCCGGCCCGCCGATGGCCGCCTGAAGCTGTGGTGCCAATGGCGCCTGCTGCAGCTGCGGGCCGAGCATGCGGCGCTGTTCAGCGAAGGCAGCTACCAGCCGCTGCGGGTGACGGGCCAGCGCCGCAACCAGGCCATCGCCTTTGCCCGCTGCGGCACCGAAGGCACGCTGGTGGTGGTGGCCGGGCGCAAGTTCGCGCAGGCCTTCGAGCAGGGCCAGTGGCCCGCCGGCGCCGCCTGGGCCGAGACCCACATCGCCTGGCCGGCGGCCATGGCCCGGCGACTGAAGAAGGGCCAGCAGGCCACCGAGGTGCTGACCGGCCGCACGTTGTCGGTGGGCTACGAAGGCCTGGCGCTGGAAAAGGCGCTGGCCGAGCTGCCGGTGGCGGTGCTGTTCATGCCGCACGGGGGTTGAACCCGGCGCCCCGCGGGCGCTGGATCACCCGGCCAGAAAGCGTTCGGCCAGCGCCACCCAGTAGGCGCTGCCCACGGCCACGTTGTCGTCGTTGAAGTCGTAGCCGGGGTGGTGGACCATGCAGGTGCAGCGCAGCGGCGCGCCGTCGCCTGCCTGCCCATCGGCGCCCGCCGCGCGGCCGTTGCCGATCATCAGGTAGCTGCCCGGCACCTGCTCCAGCATGAAGGCGAAGTCTTCGCTGCCGGTGAGCTGCGGGCCATGGGCGGTCACCCGGTCCTGGCCCAGCAGCTCGATGGCCACCTCGCGCGCCAGCGCGGTTTCGGCCGGCGTGTTCACCAGCACCGCATAGCCGGGCCGCCACTCGATCTCGGCCCGCACGCCGAAGCTCTCGGCCTGCGCCTGCACCAGCTGGCGCACCCGCTGCTCCACCAGCTGGCGCACGTCGCGGTCGAGCGCACGCACGCTCAGCTCCAGCCGCGCCTGCGCCGGAATCACGTTGTTGGCCTGGCCCGCCTGCAGCGCGCCCACCGTCACCACCGCGGCCTGCAGCGGGTCGACGTTGCGCGACACCACGGTCTGCAGCGCCATCACCAGGCTGGCCGCCGCCACGATGGGGTCGGCCGTGTGCTGCGGCAGTCCGCCATGGCCGCCGCGGCCGTGCAGGGTGACGGTGGCGTAGTCGCTCGAAGCCATCATCGGCCCGTCGCGCAGCACCAGCCGGCCCTGCGCGATGCCGGGCATGTTGTGCATCGCGAACACGGCGTCGCACGGAAAGCGCTCGAAGAGGCCGTCTTCCATCATGCGCAGCGCGCCGCCGCCGCCTTCTTCAGCGGGCTGGAAGATCAGGTGCAGCGTGCCGCTGAAGCGGCCGTCGCGCGCCAGCCGGTGGGCGGCCGCCAGCAGCATCGCGGTGTGGCCGTCGTGGCCGCAGGCATGCATCAGGCCGGGGCGGCGGCTGGCCCAGTCTGCGCCGCTGTCCTCCTGCACCGGCAGCGCGTCCATGTCGGCACGCAGGCCCAGCTTGCGGCGGCCGTGGCCGCGCACCAGCCGGCCCACCACGCCGGTGCCGCCCAGGCCGCGTGTGACGTCGTAGCCCCAGGCTTGCAGCCGCTCGGCCACCAGGGCGGCGGTGCGGTGTTCGTCGAACGCCAGCTCGGGGTGGCGGTGGATGTCGCGGCGCAGCTGCACGAACTCGGGCGCCTGGTCGGCCATGGTGGCCAGCAAGTGGTTCATCGCGGTGGGTTCCCGTGCCGGCCCGGCCGGGCGGCTTGGGCGCCAATGTAGGCAGCGGCCGGGTAGGCGTCCAATGCATTGAAAGGCGCAGCTGCATGCCTGCAGCGCATGGCTGCGGCGGGGCCGTCAGTCGTGCATCAGCTGCTCGACCAGGCCGCGCACCAACGGCAGCGCGGGCGCCTGGGCGCGGCCGGCCAGCGTCACCAGGCCGAAGCGGGCGCGCAGGGCCAGCGCCGGCCGCACGTCCAGTTCCACCAGCTCGGGCGCGGCGGCGCGCACCGTCAGCACCACCGCGTCGCTGTGGCGGGCCACCTCCACCAGCGCGGCGATTTCTTCGCAGCGCAGGGTCACGCAGTCGGCCGGGTGGGCCTGCGGCCCGTAGCGCTCCACCAGGCCGCGCGCCACCTCGTCGCTCAAGGGCGTGGAGGCGATGGGGAACTGGCGCAGCGCGGCGAACTTGAGCGTGCCTTTCCAGCGCGTCAGCGGATGGTCGGGCCGGCACAGGAAGGCGCCGCGCATTTCCACCAGCGTTTCCACGCGCAGGTCGGGCGCCGGCACCAGCGAACGGGCGTCGATCACCAGCGCATCCAGCCGCCGGTCGCGCAGGTTCTGCACCAGCAGGGCGGTATCGCCGCGGGCGATGTCCAGCCGGGTGCCGGGGTAGCGGGTGGCCATGGTCTTGAGCAGCGGCACCATCAGCATCGCGCCGGGGCCCGAGCCCAGCCCCACGCGGATGGCGCCGGCCTTGCCGGCCACCATCAGGCGGCCGCTGGCGCCCAGTTCGTCGGCCTCGAACACCAGCTGCTTGGCACGCTGCACCACTTCGCGGCCGAAGGGCGTGAGTTCGCTGCGGCGGCCCACGCGGTCGAACAGAGGCTGGCCCAGTTCGCGCTCCAGCGCCTGCACGCTGCGGCTGAGCGCCGGCTGCGTGATGCAGATGAGCTCCGCCGAGCGGGTGAAGGAGCCGGTTTCCGCCAGCGAGATGAGGTGGCGCAGCTGCACGAGCGTCATGGAAAACCCG
>NZ_CAXFDV010000785.1:0-3640 GCF_964001545.1 uncultured Aquincola sp. | reverse complement strand
GTGCCCGCCAGCACCGCCTTGGCCTGCTGCACGTAGTAGGCGCTCCAGTCGGCCGTCACCGCCGCCAGCTGGGCCTTGGGCGCAAAGGCTCGCATGTCGCTCTGGTAGGCCAGCAGGCGCACGCCCTTTTCTTCGGCCAGCTGCGGCACCGCCGGTGAGCCACTGTGATTGGTGAGCACGTCGGCGCCGGCATTGACCAGCGACAACGCCGCCTCGCGCTCGCGCGGCGGGTCGAACCAGGTGTTCAGCCACACCACCCGCACCGTGGCCTGGGGGTTGGCCGCCCGCATGCCCAGCGTGAAGGCGTTGATGCCCTGCACCACTTCCGGCACCGGAAAGCCGGCCACGAAGCCGGCCACGCCGGTCTTGCTGCTGCGCCCGGCCAGGTAGCCGGCCAGCCAGCGGCCTTCATAGAACCGCGCGTTGTAGGTGGCCAGATTGGCCGCGCGCTTGTAGCCGCCGGCATGCTCGAAGCGCACCTCGGGCGCGTCGCCCGCCACCCGCAGCGCCGGGTCCAGGTAGCCGAAGCTGGTGGCAAAGATCAGGCGGTGGCCCTGGGCCACCAGGTCGCGCATCACCCGTTCGGAGTCGGGGCCTTCGGCCACCGACTCGACGACGGTGGTCTGCACCTGCGGGCCGAGGGCCTTGACCATCGCCTGGCGGGCCTGCTCATGCTGGTAGGTCCAGCCGGCGCTGCCGATGGGCGTGACGTAGACGAAGCCGATCTTCAGCGGGGCGGTAGCGGGCTGGGCGGTGGCGCCGGTGGCGGCCAGCAGGCCGCAGGCGGCTGCGGCGATGAGCAGGGAGGAAGCGCGCCGGGCACGCTGCGCTGGACGCAGGAACGCCCGAGCGAGGTTTTTGAACATGGTTGTCCTCGACATGGCCACACAATGAAGAAAGCCAGCGGGGCGGTGGCACGCCCTGCTGGCCGAAGCCCGGCATTTTAAGGAACACCGCCATGCTCACTGCCATCTGGATCATCGCCGCCGTGCTGCTGGGCCTGTGGTCGCTCACCGCCTGGGGCCTGCATGCGCTGCTGGTGCACGGTGCCGGCTGGGCGCAGGACGCCCGGCCGCTGATCGAGCAGGTGCCCTTTCCCGACGTGATCGAGCAGTGGATACCCGGCTGGCAGCGCCTGCTGGGCCTGGCGCTGGACATGGCGCAGGCGGCCATTCAATGGATCGGCGATTCGGCCGGCCTGGTGGCCTGGCTCACCTGGGGCGCGGGCGCTTTGCTGATCGCTGGCACCGCCGGGCTGATGAGCCTGATCGTCGTGCTGCTGCGGCCCAAGCCCGGACCGGCCGGTGCCACGCCTGCGGGCGTCTGAGGCAGCCGCTGCGGGCGACACGCGCACGGCCGACAGCCTGCGGACAGCGGCTGTCGCGGCACTGTCATGGGCGCTCCACAGAATCGCGCGCTTTTGTCACTGCGTGGCCCTGGGCCCGCGCCTGCCCCATGAGCCGATCCTTCGTCACCGCCCGCCCCTCTTCCCTTCCCTCGCGCAAGGCCTTGTTCGCCGCCCTGCTGGCCGCCGGCTGCCTGAGCGCCTGCGGCGACGGCGGTGACGACGCGCCCGACGTGGCGCAGCTGCCGGCCGAGCCCGCCGGCCTGGGCAGCACCGACAGCGCACCGGTGCTGAGCAGCGTGCTGGCCTATGCCGACACCGGCGCCACCAACGCGCGCGACAACCCCTGCAACGTCACGCTGGCCACCAATGCCGGCGTGCGCGCGCTGCAAGGCATGCTGAGCCTGTGGATTCCCAGCACGCTGAAGGTGGATGCCGGCGTGACCCTGGCCGCCGCCAACGGCTGCGATGCGGTGACGCCCGCCGCCTGGACCGGCATCCCCGGTGACGCCACCGACGGCACCGTGATCCAGAGCGGCGTGCACCAGGCCAACATCGACTACGTCAAGCGCGCCACCCAGTCGCGCACCAGCGCACAGGCGCTGGCCGCCTACCTGGACGACCGCCGCCAGAAGGGCTACAGCGTGTCCGACGGCATGGGCCCGCTCACCTCCACCTGGCGCGCCGGCACGCGGCAGACCACCACCATCGCCAGCGTGGACGCCACCAAGCCGGTGACCCCGGCCGTCAACGACGGTGGCAACAACCTGGGCGTGGGCGGCGCGGCCAATGCCGACCTGGGCCTGGCGGTGGACTTCATCGGCAACCTGGCAGCCGGCTCCACCGAGCCGCCCAAGCGCTTCTACAAGTACGCCCGCCCCTGGCGCTGGAGCAGCGACGTGGTGGTGGTGCCGGCGCTGGAATCGGCCAAGAGCAGCACGCCGGCCACCGACGGCGGCTTTCCCAGCGGCCACACCGCCGAGGCCTGGCGCGACACGCTGGCCATGGCCTACCTGGTGCCGCAGCGCTACCAGGAGCTGATCACCCGCGCGATGGAGATGAGCGAGAACCGCATCCTGGCCGGCATGCACTCGCCGCTGGACGTGATGGGCGGTCGCATCCATGCCACCGCGGTGGTGGCCTACAACCTGGGCGGCGTGGGCTACTACACCGCCGCCAACAAGCAGGCGGCCTTTGCGCAGGCGCAGAACTACCTGATGGGCAAGACCGGCGCGGCCGACTTCCTGGCCCTCAACCGCCTGGCCCACGCGCCCACCACCACCGACACCGCCAGCGCCGACTACGACCGCTTTGCCAGCTACAGCGCCAACAAGGCCGCCTACACCCAGCGCCTGACCTACGGCCTGCCGAAGGTGAACGCCAGCGGCGTGGAAGCCGCGGTGCCCAAGGGCGCCGAGGTGCTGCTGGAAACCCGCCTGCCCTACCTGAGCGCCGCGCAGCGCCGGGTGGTGCTGAAGACCACGGCCATCGACTCGGCCTATCCGCTGGCCAACGATGCCGAGGGCTGGGGCCGCATCAACCTGTTCGCCGCGGCCGATGGTTATGGCGCCTTCAACGGCGACGTGAGCGTGACGATGGACGCCAGCCTGGGCGGCTTCCACGCGCTGGACAGCTGGCGCAACGACATCGGCGGCGCGGGCAAGCTGACCAAGCTGGGCACCGGCACGCTGCGCCTAGCCGGCGCCAACAGCTACACCGGCGGCACGCTGATCAGTGCCGGCATGCTGGCCGCCGATGCCGCCACCGCGCTGGGCCGCGGCGACGTGTACCTGAAGGACGGCACGCTGGAAGTGGCCGCCGCCGCCCCGCTGGCGGTGATCGGCGCCTACAGCCAGGCCGCCGGCACGCTGAAGCTGGTGGTGGGCGCCGCGGGCGCAGGCACGCTGAAGGCCACGGGCGCCGCCAACATCGCGGCCGGCAACCTGACCATCGGTTTTGCCAGCGGCTACACGCCCAAGGTGGGCGACACACTGACGGTGCTGCAAGCCGCCAGCCGCGCGGGCCGCTTCGGCACGGTGACGGTGGCGGGCTTCAGCCGCGTGTCGGTGAACTACACCGCGACGGGAGTGGAGGTGCGGCTGGACGGGGTTTGATGGTTTGGGCGGTTGGGCGGGTGCAGCGGGCGCTGCGCTTGTTCGACCGCCGTGCGGTGGTGCGTGGGCCGTCTGTTCTGTTTTTGTTCGGCCGCCGTGCGGTGGGTGGGGGGCGGCGGGGCTCATGCTGGGGCGGTCGGCTTCGCCGACTCCGCTGCGGTGCTCGCGTCGAGGTCGCGCG
>NZ_CAXFDV010000784.1:0-2757 GCF_964001545.1 uncultured Aquincola sp. | reverse complement strand
TCATGTATTTGGGCCGCATCGTGGAGGTGGCACCCACCGACACGGTGTTCAACCGCCCCAACCACCCCTACACCCAGGCGCTGCTGGCCGAGCTGCCCACGCTGGACACCACACGCCGGCAGTACCAACCCATCCAGGGCGAACTGCCTTCGCCGCTGGCGCCGCCTTCAGGCTGCGCCTTCCACCCGCGCTGCCCGAAGGCCCTGCCCCGCTGCAGCAGCGAGCGGCCGGCCCTGAAGACGCTGGCCCCCGGGCACACCAGCGCCTGCCACCTCAACGACCTGCCCCAACCCATCACGGTGCACGCCAAAGCAGTCCCCGCATGACACCCACCCCAGATACCCGTGTGCAGCCCCAAGCCGACACGGCGTTCGACCCCTTCACGCTGTACCAGCCCACGGCTGATGCGGTGCCGCTGGTGGCCGATTCGCCGCACAGCGGCCTGAAGTACCCCGCCGACTTCGGCTATGCCCTGCCGTTTGAAGAACTGCGTGCCGGTGAAGACACCGACGTCGACGTGCTGTGGCAGGCCCTGCCCAGCGTGGGCGGCACGCTGCTGGCGGCGGAGTTTCCGCGCAGCTACATCGACCCCAACCGCGACCCGGCCGACCTGGATGCGGCGCTGCTGGACGCACCCTGGCCGCACGAACTCCAGCCCAGCGAGAAGACCCGCCTGGGCATCGGCCTGATCTGGCGCGACGCCGGCCATGATGGCCGTCAGCCCATCTACGACCGGCGGCTGAGCGTGGCCGAGGTGCAGGCGCGCATCAGCCAGTACCACGCGCCCTACCAGCGCACGCTGCTGCAGCAGATCGAGCAGGCCTATGAGCGCCACGGCGCGGTGTGGCACCTGAACCTGCACTCGATGCCCGCCAACTCGTACGAAGGCCTGCAGATCCAGACCGACAAGCCGCTGGCCGACGTGGTGCTGGGCAACCACGACGGCCGCACCTGCAGCGAGGAGTTCATCCAGCTGGTGGCCGAAGCCATGCGCCGCCGCGCGCTCAGCGTGGCCTTCAACGACCCCTTCAAGGGCGTGGCGCTGATCGCCCGCATCGGCCGCCCGGCCGAACGCCGCCACAGCCTGCAGATCGAGCTGCACCGCGGCCTGTACATGAACGAAGCCACCCGCGAACGCAGCGCCAACTTCGGCACGCTGCAGCAAGCCCTGGCCGGCGTGTCGGCCGAACTGGCCGACTACGTGCGCCAGCAAACCCGAGGATGACCGCGATGACCGAGACCCTGCAAGCCGACACCGGCGTGATCGACGCCATCCGCGAAGAAGTGCCCGCCATCCGGGCGCTGCGCCGAGACATCCATGCCCACCCCGAGCTGGCCTTCCAGGAAACGCGCACGTCCAACCTGGTGGCCGAGAAGCTGGCCGCCTGGGGCATTGAGGTGCACCGCGGCCTGGGCCAGACCGGCCTGGTGGGCGTGCTGCACGGCAGCCGTGGGCCCGGCCAGCGCGCCATCGGCCTGCGCGCCGACATGGATGCGCTGCCCATGCCCGAATACAACCGCTTCGCGCATGTGTCGCTCAACCCCGGGCGCATGCACGGCTGCGGCCATGATGGCCATACCGCGATGCTGCTGGCCGCGGCCCAGTACCTGGCCACGCACCGCGACTTCGAAGGCACCGTGAACTTCATCTTCCAGCCGGCCGAAGAAGGCGGCAACGCCGGCGCGCGGGCGATGATGGCCGACGGCCTGTTCGAGCGCTTTCCATGCGACGAGGTCTACGGCGTGCACAACATGCCGGGCGCCCCGGCGGGCAGCTTCTCGTTCCGCAAGGGGCCGATGATGGCGTCGAGCAACCGCTTCGACATCGTCATCCGCGGCACCGGCGGCCATGCGGCCATGCCGCAGAAATGCGTCGATCCCATCGTCATCGCGGCCGAGATGGTGGGCATGCTGCAGACGGTGATCTCGCGCACCAAGTCGCCGATCGACACCGCGGTGCTCACCGTCACGCAGATGCATGCGGGCGATGCCTACAACGTGATTCCCGACGAGGCGGTGCTCAAAGGCACGGTGCGCACCTTCAGCATCGAGGTGCTGGACCTGATCGAGAACCAGATGCGCCGCATCGCCGAGACGCTGCCGCAGGCCTACGGCGCCACCGGCGAGCTGAAGTTCGTGCGCGCCTACCCGCCGCTGGTGAACTGGCCGGCCCCCACCGACTTCGCGGCCGAGGTGGCCACGCAGGCCTTCGGGGCCGACAAGGTGCTTCGCGAGGCGCCGCCGGTGGCCGGGGCCGAGGACTTCTCGTTCTTCCTGGAAAAGATCCCGGGCACCTACTGCTTCATCGGCAATGGCGACGGCGAGCATCGCGAGGCCACCTACCACGGCATGGGCCCTTGCGAGTTGCACAACCCCAGCTACGACTTCAACGATGCGCTGCTGCCCATCGGCGCCACCTACTGGGTCAAGCTGGTGCAGGCCTTCTTCGCCCGCGCGGCCTGATCAGGCCGGCTGCAACGGCACTTGTCTGTACAAGGTGCGGTGCGTGTTGCGAAAGTGCGGCCGCACCCGGCTGCTCCAGTCGGTGGCGCGCACCGCCAGCCAGGGCGGGCTGCCGAAGGCTTCGCGCCGCGCGAGGTCGTAGCAGGCGTGGTAGCGCGGTGAGGCGCCAGGCGCCAGCCAGCGGCTGGCCCGCACCGTGCCGGGCACCGCGGCCAGGCCGGGGGCATGCTCGGTCTCGTACCAGGCGTTGAAGTCGGCCTCATGCTCGGCCAGCACGTCGGTGGCCACGACGTA
>NZ_CAXFDV010000783.1:0-10599 GCF_964001545.1 uncultured Aquincola sp. | reverse complement strand
GCTGGTGCGCAGCCTGGGCGCAGACGACGTGATCGACTACCGCACGCAGGACGTCTTCCAGCTGCGCGGCATCGACCTGGTGATCGACACCCTCGGTGGTGACACGCTGGCGCAGTCATGGGCCGTGCTGGGCGCCGGTGGGCGCATCGCGACCACGGTGGACTTCGGCATCCAGGCTCCTGAGGGTCACGCAGGCAGCTTCGTGTTTTTGCCGATGCCGCCCGCTATCTGCCTGCGGCGTTTCACCTGTTCGAGGCCGGTCGGCTGCAGGTCGTCACCGACAGCCTCTTCAGGTTCGACGACACACGTGCCGCGCTGGAACGCCAAGCCACCGGTCATGCGCGCGGCAAGCTGATCGTGCGCGTCGATGCGTGAAGCGGGCATGCGCCTGCCGCCGGCCGCCGAAGCGCTCTACTGCGGAAAGCACAGGTGCAAGCTGTTCTCCAAGGCCGTGTAAAGCATCCAGTCGGCCGACAGCACCAGCGCCGCGGCGGCGATGGCCAGCAGCCAGGTGCCGAGAGCGGCTGCGGCGTGGCGCAGGGGGACGTCGAGGGAGGGGCTGAGTGGCGTCATCGCAAGCTGCTTCGATGGAGGGTCAAAGGGTTGAACGGGGCGGATGCTGCGCACCCAACATGAACGCCGGCTGAAGCAGGCCGGCGTGCAGCAAATCACGGCGGGCCGCCCCGCCGGATGCGCTTCAGCTTGCCTTCATCGCGCCACCGCACGATGCCCGCAGCCCCACCTTGTCGTGGGTGCAGGAGATGGCATTGACGACGGCGAGCATCACGCCCCTGACGGAACCCCGGCCTGTGCCGCAGGCCAGCACCACGCTGCATGTGCATGACGCAGCCGACCCCCGCCGCCCGCAGGTCGAGGCCTTCATCCAGGCCGTCTACCACCAACGCTATGGCGCCCTGGTGCACCACTTCGCGCCCATGCTGGTGGGGCTGTGGGAAGGCGACCGCCTGACCGCCGCGGCCGGCTATCGCTTCGGCCACACCGGCCCGCTGTTCCTGGAACGCTACCTGCCTGCGGCCGCCGAGCAGCTGCTGGCACCCCACCATGCCGGGCTGCCGCAGCGCCAGCACATCGTGGAAGTGGGCCACCTGGCCGCCGGCCGCGCCGGCGATGGCCGCCGGCTGGTGCTGATGCTGGCCGACCACCTGCTGGCCCGTGGCGGCGAATGGGTGGTGAGCACGCTCACCGCCGAGCTGCGGCAGCTGTTCGTGCGCATCGGCATCGCGCCGCTGACGCTGAGCGCGGCCGACCCCACCGTGCTGGGCGATGCGGCCGCCGACTGGGGCAGCTACTACGACCATGCCCCGGTGGTGCTGGCCGGCCACCTGCCGCGGGCCATGCGGCACATCACGCGCTATTCGGCCGCCACCGGGGTGCAGGCATGATCGCACTGAGCGACGACCGCCAGGCCTGGACCCGCGAGGCGCTGGACACCGAAGTGCAGGCCCTGGCCCACCAGCTGCAGACGGCCCCGGTGCGCGTGCTGGCCACCTTGATGGACAACGGCCCTGCCTGGGCGGTGGCCGACCTGGCCGCGGCCCAGGCCGGTGTGGTGCACATCCCGCTGCCGCTCTTCTTCACGCCCGCGCAGGTGGGCCATGCCTTGCAAGCCGCCGGCGTGGATGCGCTGCTGATGCCGCCGCAGGCCGCGGCCGCGCGCTTCAACGGCGCGCCGCAGCAGCCCTGCATCGTGGCCGGCCAGCCCTTGAGCCTGGTGCGCACCGGCCTGGCGCCGGTGGCGATGCCGGCAGGCACCACCAAGATCACCTTCACCTCGGGTTCCACCGGCACGCCCAAGGGCGTGTGCCTGGGCGGCGTCGGCATCGATGCGGTGGTGCAAGGCCTGGTGCAGGCCCTGGCCCCGCTGAACATCGAACGCCACCTGTGTGCGCTGCCGCTGGCGGTGCTGCTGGAAAACATCGCCGGCCTGCTGGCGCCCCTGGCCGCGGGCGCCGAATGCCGCGTGCTGCCGCTGCAGCAGGTGGGCCTGGCCGGCTCGTCGGGCTTCGATCCGGCGCAGTTCCACCAGGCGGTGCAGCGCCATGCGCCGCACAGCCTGATCCTGCTGCCGCAGATGCTGACCGCCTGGGTGGCCTTCCTGGCGCACACCGGCCAGCGCGCCCCCACCTCGCTGCGCATGGTGGCGGTGGGCGGCGCGGCGGTGGGCGAGCGGCTGCTGGCCGCGGCCCGTGCGCTGGGCATTCCGGCGTACGAGGGCTATGGCCTGTCGGAAGGTGCCTCGGTGCAGACGCTGAACCTGCCCGGCGCCGACCGCCCGCACAGCGCCGGCCGCGCGCTGCCGCATGCGCGCCTGCGCATCTCGGCCAGCGGCGAGATCGAGATCGGCGGCAGCTTGATGCTGGGCTACCTGGGCGATGCCACGGCTGCGGCCGATTGGTGGCCCACCGGCGACCTGGGCCGCCTGGACGACGACGGCTACCTGCAGGTGCAGGGCCGGCGCAAGAACCTGCTGATCACCGCCTTCGGCCGCAACGTGTCGCCCGAGTGGGTGGAGACCGCGCTGCTGAACGACCCCGCGCTGTTGGCCGCCACGGTGTTCGGCGATGGCCAGCCGGCGCTGAGCGCGGTGCTGTGGCCGATGCCCGGTGCCGGCGATGCCCAGCTGCAGCGGGCGGTGGACGCCGCCAATGCCACGCTGCCCGACTACGCCCGCGTGGCCCATTGGGTGCGCGGCGCCGCCCCCTTCAATGCCGCCAGCGGCCTGGCCACGGCCAACGGCCGGCCGCAGCGCGCAGCCATCCACCAGGCCCATGCCGAAGCCCTGCAGGCCGCAGGCGCGGCGGTGCTGCCCTGAACCAGAAACGGATACCGACCATGAGCTTTTACCAACGCCTTGTGCGAGACACCCAGGCCGCCCGCGGCGCGATGCTGACCGCGCCCATCATCCAGGGCTGCCTGCTGCGCGGTGAGGTGTCATTGCCCAGCTACGTGGCCTTTTTGACCGAGGCCTACCACCACGTGCGCCACACGGTGCCGCTGATGAAGGCCTTCCGCGCCCGCATCCCGGCCGGCCGTGAATGGCTGGACGGCGCGCTGGACGAATACATCGAAGAAGAACAAGGCCACGATGAGTGGATCCTGGACGACCTGCGCGCCTGCGGCGTCGATGCCGAAGCGGTGCGCCATGGCCGCCCCGGCACGGCCACCGAAGTGATGGTGGCCTATGCCTACGACCAGATCATGCGGCGCAACCCGCTGGGCTTCTTCGGCATGGTGCATGTGCTGGAAGGCACCAGCGTGGCCCTGGCGCTGCAGGCCGCGCAGCAGATCCAGACGCACCTCGGGCTGCCCGACCGCGCCTTCAGCTACCTGCGCTCGCACGGCACGCTGGACCAGGAGCATGTGGCCCACTTCCAGCAGTTGATGGACGCCATCGACGACCCGGTGGACCAGGCCGACATCGTGCATGCGGCGCAGGTGTTCTTCCGGCTATACGGCGACGTGTTCCGCAGCCTGCCGATGCCGCTGACCGAACGGGTGGCGGCATGAGGCCCGAAGAAGCCCGCGTGCTGCTGACCGGCGCCACCGGCGGCATCGGCCAGGCGATGGCACGTGCGCTGGTGCACAGCGGCGCCGCGGTGCTGCTGGCCGGCCGCTCGCAGGCCGCACTGGCCGCGCAATGCCAGGCGCTGCAGGCCCCCGGCCGCGTGCAATGGCATGCGGCCGACATGGCCGACAGCCAGGACATCGCCGCCCTGGCCCGCACCGCCATCGACTGGGGTTGCAACGTGGTGGTGCATGGCGCCGGCCTGCCCGCCTTCGGCCGGCTGGAGTCCATCGACCCGGCCGAGATGCAGCGGTTGCTGCAGGTGAACCTGCTGGCGCCCATGGTGCTGACACAGGCGCTGCTGGCCAGCCTGCGCAGCCAGCCGCAGGCGCAGGTGATCTGCGTGGGCTCGGTGCTGGGCGCGCTGGGCCTGCCCGGCTACAGCGTGTACGGCGCCAGCAAGGCCGGCCTGCGCGGCTTTGCTCAGGCGCTGCGGCGCGAGCTGGCCGGCGGCCCGGTGAAGGTGCAGTACCTGGGCCCGCGCAGCACGCGCACCGGCTTCAATTCGGCCGCCGCGCAAGCCCATGCGCAGGCCACCCACACCGCCAGCGATGCACCCGAAGTGGTGGCCGAGGCGCTGCTGCAGCTGCTGCGCAGCGAAGCGGCCGAGCGCTTCCTCGGCACCGCCGAACAGGTGGCCGTGCGCCTGAACGGCCTGGCTTCCACGCTGCTGGACGGGGCCTTCGCCAGCCACCGCAAGCACCTGTCGGCCCCCCCTTCCCTGTCTGCCCACGCCCCGCGAGCCTGACCATGCCCCTGCAACACCAAGCATTGTCCTTCCCTTTGCCTCGCCGCCACTTCGCCGGCCTGCTGCTGGGCGCCGCCCTGGCCGCCGCCTGGCCGCTGACCAGCCGCGCCGCGCCGCTGGACGACGGCCTGCTGCAGCTGCAGCGCGAGTGGGAGGTGATCCAGTACCAGTCGCCCGCCGCGGCGCGCGAAAAGCAGTTCGAGGCCCTGGCCGGCAAGGCCCACCAGTTCAGCGAAAGCCATCCCAACGCCAGCGAGCCGCTGGTGTGGGAGGGCATCATCGTCAGCTCCTGGGCGGGCGCCAAGGGCGGCCTGGGCGCGCTGAACCTGGCCAAGCAGGCCAAGGCGCTGTATGAGAAGGCCATCCAGATCGACGGCAATGCGCTGGACGGCTCGGCCTACAACAGCCTGGGGGTGCTGTACTACAAGGTGCCGGGCTGGCCGCTGGGATTCGGCGACAAGGCCAAGGCCGCCGAGCTGCTGCAAAAGGCGCTGGCCCTGAACCCGAACGGCATCGACCCCAACTACTTCTACGCCGAGTACCTGGTGGAAACGCAGCAGCCCGACAAGGCCGTGCCCTACCTGGACAAGGTGCTGCAGGCGCCGCCGCGCCCGGGCCGGCAGATCGCCGACAGCGGCCGCCGCGAAGAAGCGCGGCAGCTGCTGGCCAAGGTCAAGCCCCGCTGACCGGCGCTGCCGCGGGCGCCGCACCGGGCGCCCAGCCCGGCGCCGGCCGCAGCACCATGCGCACGCCCTGCCCGCCTTCCCCGGTGCCCACTTCCAGTACCAGGCCGTGCAGCTGCGCGATGCGCTGCACGATCGAGATGCCCAGGCCGCTGCCCGTCTCCGCCTGGCCGTCGGCGCGGTGGAAGCGGCGGCCCAGCGTCTGCAATTGATCGGCCGTCAACGGCGGGCCGGCGTTGTCCAGCTGCAGGTGCGTGGGCAGCAGGGCCAGCGTCACGGCGGTGCCCGGCGGCGCATAGCGCACCGCGTTGTCCAGCAGGTTGCGCACCACCACCGTCATCAGCTGCGGGTCGCCGCGCAACGGCAGCGGCGGCCGGCCATCGGTCGGCCAGTCGCAGGCCAGCTCGATCTGGCGGCGCCCCGCCAGGGCCAGGCAGTCATTCATCGCGCGCTCCACCACCTCGGGCCAGTCGATGGGCGTGGTCAGCAGCGCGGCATCGGCGCTGTCGGCCCGCGACAGCGCCAGCAGCTGCGTCACCAGCCGGTCCATGCGGTCCAGGCCGGCATCGAGCCGGCGCTGCGCATGGTCGCGCTCGGCATCGTCGCGTGAGCGGCGCACCACCTCCCACTGCGCGCGCAGCGTGGCCAGCGGCGTGCGCAACTCATGCGCGGCATCGGCCACGAAGCGGCGTTCACGCAGCAGCAGCTGCGAAGTGCGCGAGAACGAGCCGTTGATCGCGCCCACCAGCGGCTCCAGCTCCAGCGGCACCGCTTCGGGCTGGGCCAGCGGCGCCAGGTCGTCGGCGGCGCGGGCCTTGAGCTGGTCGGCCAGCGCATGCACCGGCGCCAGCGCGCGGCGCACCGCCCAGGCCAGCACCAGCAGCAGCACCGGCAGCGTCAGCAGCCAGGGCACCAGCTGGCTCAGGGTCAGGCCCCACACCACTTCGTCGCGTTCATGCTCGCGCTGGCCGGCGGCCACCAGCCGGTTGCCGCTGCGCGACTGCAGGTAGTACACCCGCCACACCCGGCCATCGATGGTCTGGTCGACAAAGCCGACCGCATCGGGCCGGAACTCCAGCATCGCGCCTTCACGGTCGTTGAGCAGGCGTTTGCCCTGGCGGTCCCACACCGCAACGGCCAGGTCGGCCAGGTCGGCCACGCCGTCGCCGTTGCGGCGATTGCCCTGGCCCAGGGGCAGCTCGGCCTCGGTGTCGCCGGCCATCACCAGCGTGGACTGCACCTCCCGCGCCAGGCGGATCAGCTCCGAGTCGTACAGCTCGTTGACCTCATGCCGCGCATGGTGCACCCAGGCCACCACCGCCACCGCCCAGACCAGCGGCGCGCACACCAGCACCGACAACAACAGGCGGCGCTGCAGGCTAAGGCTGCGGCGGGGTGGCCGGGTGTCGGCGCTCCTCACTGTGCCGGCCCCAGTGCATAGCCTACGCCGCGCACCGTGCGCACCACGCCCGCGTGGATCTTGCGGCGCAGGTGGTACACGTGCACTTCCAGCGCATTGCTTTCGGGCTCGTTGCCGTTCCAGTCGTACAGCTTTTCCAGCAGCACGGCCTTGGACAGGATGCGCTCGGGGTCGGTCATCAAGGCCTCCAGCAGCGCCAGTTCACGGGCCGTCAGCTCCACCGGCTGGCCCTGCCACTGCACCCGCTTGGACGACGGGTCGTAGGCCAGTGCGCCGTGCTGCCACACCGGCTGCGAACGGCCGGCCGTGCGGCGCAGCAGCGCGCGCAGCCGGGCGGCCAGCTCGTCCACGCCCACCGGCTTGACCAGGTAGTCGTCGGCACCCGCGTCCAGCCCGGCGATGCGCTGCTCCACCGCGTCGCGCGCGGTCAGGATCATGATGGGCACCCGCACCCCGCGTGCGCGCCAGCGGGCCAGCCAGTGCATGCCGTCATTGCCCGGCAGGCCCAGGTCCAGCAGCACCACGTCGTAATCGGCACCGGCCATGGCGCCATCGGCCTGCGCGCCCGACTGGAACCAGTCCACCGCATGGCCGGCCTGGCGCAGCCCGGTGGACTGCGCCTCGCCCAGCAGGAAGTCGTCTTCGACGATGAGGACGCGCACGGCGGCTCAACCCGGCAGGGGGGAGCAGGCGGCGTCGGTGGGGGACGTGTGGGGGGAGAACTGCAGGCACTTCATCGTGCCATCGTAGCCGGCCCGGCCGGGGCCGGCACACGCCCGGCCACCCAGGCGGGCACCTGCGCGGGCGGCATCGGCCGCGCGATGAAGTAGCCCTGCAGGATGTCGCAGCCCAGGCCGGTCAGCACCGTCATCTGCTCCTGCGTTTCGACGCCTTCGGCCACTACCTCCATCTTCAGCGCATGGGCCAGGCGCACGATGGCATCGAGCACCGCGTGGGCCTCGGCGCTGGTGGCCAGGTCGGTGACGAAGCTGCGGTCGATCTTGAGCTGGCGCGCCGGGATCTTGCGCAGGTGGGCCAGCGACGAATAACCGGTGCCGAAGTCGTCGATGGACAGCCGCACGCCCAGCGCGACGATGCGCTCCAGCATGCCGCGCTCCTGCTCGGTGTTCTCCATCACCGCGCTTTCGGTGATCTCGCACACCAGGTGCTCGGGCGGCAGCGCATGCCGCACCAGCGCATCTTCGATGCGCACGGCCAGGTCGGCCTGGCGCAGCTGCTGGGGCGACACGTTGATGGCGATGCGGCAATGCAGCCCGGCCTCGCGCCAGCGCGCCAGCTGGGCGCAGGCTTCTTCCACCACCCAGTTGCCCAGGCTGCCGATGAGGCCGAAGCGCTCGGCCAGCGGGATGAACACCGCCGGGCTGAGCAGGCCGCGCTGCGGATGCTGCCAGCGCACCAGCGCCTCCCAGCCATGCACGCGGCCATCGGTGCTGCACACCTTGGGCTGGTAGTACAGGCGCAGCTCGCCATGGTCGATGGCGTCGCGCAGCTCCTGCTGCAGCGCCAGCTGCTCGCCGGCATCGCCTTCCATGCCGGGGTGGTAGACCACGCAGGTGCTGCCGCCGGCGCGCTTGGCGGCGTACATCGCGGCATCGGCACAGGCCAGCAGGCGGTGGCCCGCATCGTCATGGTCGGGGTACAGCGCCACGCCCACCGAGCACGACAGCGACACCCGCTGCGCCGCCACGGTGAAGGGCCGGTGCAGCACCTCGATCATGCGGCGGGCCAACGGCATGGCTTCGTGGGCGGCATCGCGCGATTCGATCAGCACCGCGAACTCGTCGCCACCCAGCCGGGCCAGCGTGTCGCTGCTGCGGGCGGCCGAATGCAGGCGCCGGCCCACCTCGCGCAGCACCTCGTCGCCGGCCTGGTGGCCCAGCGTGTCGTTGATGGGCTTGAAGCCGTCGAGGTCCAGGAACAGCACGGCCAGCCGGTCTTCGTGCAGGCCGGCCATCCGGTCGCGGCGGCTCAGCCGGTGGATGGCGTGCTGCAGCCGGTCGTGGAACAGCGCGCGGTTGGGCAGGCCGCTCAGCGGGTCTTCGAAGGCGTGGCGCTGCAGCTGGGCATTGGCTTCACGCAGGCTCAGGTTGGCCTGCCGCAAGGAATCGCTGAGCGCCAGCTCGCGCGCATGGGCCAGCGCATCGTTGATCGACAGCAGCAGGGCCCCGCCCAGCACCAGCAGGGTGGTCAGCGTCACCAGCACGGCCAGCCACTGGCCGCCCAGGTCGCCGCTGCTCAGGCACACCGCGCCCTGCGGCAGCCGCACCGCCGCCATGCCGGTGTAGTGCATGCCGCCGATGGCCAGGCCCATCACCACCGCGGCCAGCATCTGCAGGCCCACCCGCTGCGGGCCCTGGCGCGCACGCAGCGCAAAAAAGATGAACAGCGCCACCGCCGATGCGCCCCAGGCAATGGCGCCCGACACCAGTACCAGCGGCCAGTGCCACTGCAGCCCGGGCGCCATGTCCAGCGCGCCCATGCCCAGGTAATGCATGGCGCACACGGCCAGCGCCATGGTCACGCTGCCGCCCACCAGCACCGGCGGGGTGAGCCCCTGGCGCGTGGCGGCGCCCAGGGCCACGCTGGCGGCCGAGACGGCGGCCAGCCAGCTGGCCGCGGTGGGCCACCAGCGGTAGCCCAGCGGCATGCCGGCCTCGAAGCCCAACATGCCCACGAAGTGCATCGACCAGATGCCGGTGCCCAGCACCAGCGAGCCACCCGCCCACCAGGCCAACCGCAGCATGCCCGTGGCGGCCTGCACCCGCCGCGTGAGGTCCAGCGCGACGTAGGAGGCGAACACCGCCACCACCAGGGAGGCGGCGACGAGCAGGGGGTCGTGGGAGGTACTGACGAAGTCGGGGGTTTGCACGGAAGCGAGGCTCAGAACTGCTGGGTGAAGCCAGCGCCGAGTATCCGTGCATGACACCGCACCGGTCGCATCATTTGATGCAACCCGCAGATTCAGTCGGCCTTGATGCCCCGCTCACGCACCAGCTGGCCCCAGGTGCGCGATTCGCTGGCGATGTAGTCGGCCAGCTGCTGGCGGGTGCCCGGGGCGGGGGTCAGGCCATGGTGGTCCAGCTCGGCCTTGACCTCGGGGTCGCGCAGGGCCTTGACCAACTCCTGGTTCCAGCGCTCCAGCACCGGCACCGGCGTCTTGCCCGGCGCCATGAAGGCATACCAGTTGGTGGCGGCAAAGCCGGGGTAGCCCGATTCGGCCACCGTGGGCACCTGGGGCATGAACTCCGAGCGCTGCAGCCCGGTGGTGGCCAGTGGCACCAGCTTGCCCGATTCGATGTGTGGCGCCGCAGTGGCGGGCGTGGAGTAGTAGGCCGCCACGCGGCCGCCCAGCAGGTCTTGCAGGGCCGGCGCGCCGCCCTTGTACGGAATGTGCACGGTGTCGATGCCGGCGCGCTGGTTCAGCAGCTCGCCCGCCAGGTGCGAGGCCGAACCCGCGCCGGTGGAAGCGAAGTCCAGCTTGCCCGGTTGCGCCTTGGCCTTGGCCACGAACTCGGCCAGCGTCTTCACGCCCACGCCCTGGTGCACCACCAGCACGTTGGGAAAGCTCACGCCCATGGTCAGCGGTGCCAGGTCCTTGAACGGGTCGTAGCCCACCTTCATCAGGTGCGGCGCGATGGTCAGCGGGCCGATGGAGCCCAGCAGGATCACCGAACCGTCGGGCTCGGCCTTGGCCACGAACTGGTGGGCGATGTTGCCGCCGGCGCCGGCCCGGTTGTCCACCACCACGGTCTGGCCGATGTTGGCCTGCAGCTTCTTGGCGATCATCCGCGCGGCCGCATCGGCCGCGCCACCGGCGGCAAAGCCCACCACCAGGGTGATCGGCTTCCTGGGCAGCTCTTGGGCTTGGGCCTGGCCCGCGGCCAGTGCGAGCGCGAGCGCGACGGCCAGCAAGGGGATGGAACGGCGACGGATGGGATGGCTGGGGCGCATGGCGGTCTCCTGGCGGTGGCGGTTGGAATCAGTCGTCGCCGAGCTGCAAGCGGCTCGGCTGTCGCTTCTCGATCGCCCACTTCAGCAGGGCGGCGCTGCGGTAGATGCCATGGGCGAACTTGCCGTAGGGCTTGGTGGCGAACAAGGCCATCACCGCGCCCAGGTGCACCGACAGCAGCAGCGCCAGCGC
>NZ_CAXFDV010000782.1:0-2710 GCF_964001545.1 uncultured Aquincola sp. | reverse complement strand
TGTGTTCGCCGTTCCCGGCCACCCGCGGCTTCATGATGGTGGTGGCGCTGGCCATGCTGGTCAGCCTGTGGCTGCTGCTTACCCGCACCCGCGTGGGGCTGGTGATCCAGAGCGCGCTCACGCACCCCGAGATGGTGGAGGCGCTGGGCCACAACGTGCCGCGTGTGTTCATGCTGGTGTTCGGCGCCGGCGCGGCACTGGCCGGGCTGGCCGGTGTCATCGGCGGCAGCACCTTCGTCACCGAGCCGGCCATGGCCGCCACGGTGGGTTCGGTGATCTTCGTGGTGGTGGTGGTGGGCGGCATGGGCTCGCTGGCCGGGGCCTTCGTGGCCTCGGTGCTCATCGGTGTCATCCAGACCTTCGCGGTGGCCATCGATTACTCGGTGCTCGACCTGGCGCGGCTGGTGGGCTGGCAGCCGGGGGCGCAGGCGGCCTCGCACTCGCTGCTGCGGCTGACGGTGTCGCAGGTGGCGCCCATCCTGCCGTACCTGTTCCTGGTGCTGATCCTCATCTTCCGGCCCAAGGGCCTGCTGGGCACGCGGGAGGGTTGATGAGCCAGCGTCCATTCCATTTCCGGCCGCTCAACGTCGGCCGATGGTTCGTGTGGGGCGCTTTTGCGCTGCTGCTGTTGCTGGCGCCCAAGCTGTTTGCCAGCAGCCTGGCCGTCACCATCCTGTCGCAGATCGGCATTGCGGTGGTGGCCTGCCTCTCGTACAACATGCTGCTGGGGCAGGGCGGCATGCTCAGCTTCGGGCATGCGGTGTACACCGGGCTGGGCGCCTACGTGGCCATCCATGTGCTCAATGCCATCTCGGGCGGGCAGTTGCCGATACCGGTGAGCCTGCTGCCGCTGGTGGGCGGGCTGGCCGGCATGTGCTTCGCGGTGCTGCTGGGCTATGTCACCACCCGCAAGTCGGGCACACCCTTCGCGATGATCACGCTGGGCCTGGCCGAGCTGGTGTTCGCGATGAGCCTGATGGTGCCCGAGTTCTTCGGTGGCGAAGCCGGCGTGGCCGGCAACCGCGTGGTGGGCAAACCGGTGTGGGGCATCAGCTTCGGGCCGCAGATCCAGGTGTACTACCTGCTGGCCTTCTACACCTTCGTGTGCACGGCGCTGATGTTCGCCTTCACCCACACGCCGCTGGGCCGCATGCTCAATGCGGTGCGCGACAACGCCGAGCGCGTGGCCTTCATCGGCTACAACCCGCAGCGGGTGCGCTACACCGCCTTCATCATCGCGGGCTTCTTCGCGGGGGTGTCGGGCGGCATGTATGCGCTGAACTTCGAGATCGCCACCGCCGAGGTGGTGGGCGCGGCCCGCTCGGGCGCCTACCTGCTGTTCACCTTCCTGGGCGGCGCCACCTTCTTCTTCGGGCCCATCATCGGCGCGGTGCTGATGGTGCTGGCCACGGTGCTGCTGTCGGAGTTCACCAAGGCCTGGCTGCTGTACCTGGGCCTGGTGTTCCTGTTCATGGTGATGTATGCGCCGGGCGGCATTGCCAGCCTGCTGATGATGAACCTGCGCGTGGCCGCCTTCGGCCACCTGCGCCAACTGTGGACGGCCTACCTGGCCCTGGGCGGCACCGCGCTGGTGGTGCTGGCGGGGGCGGGCGCCATCGTCGAGATGATCTACCACCTCCAGCTGGACGCGGCCCTGGGCCCCACCGTCAAGTACCTGGGCGCCACCCTCAACATCGAGCGCTTCGACACCTGGTTCGGCGCGGTGTTCGTGATGCTGGTGGGCGTGGCCCTGTTCGAGCTGAGCCGCCGCCAGTTCAACCACCAGTGGGCCGAGGTGCAGACCGACATCGAGCGCACGCTGCGCCGGCGGGAGGATGCGCTGTGAGCGGCTCCGCGAATACCCCGGCGCTGGAGCTGGTGGACCTGCACAAGTCCTTCGGCAAGACGGCCATCATCCGCGGTGCCAGCCTGGCGGTGCAGCCGGGTGAGCGGGTGGCCATCATCGGCCCCAACGGCGCGGGCAAGAGCACCTTGTTCAACCTGATCAGCGGGCGCTTCGGCGCCAGCAGCGGGCAGATCAAGCTGCATGGCCAGCGCATCGACGGGCTGGAGCCCTTCGAGATCAACCGCCGCGGCCTGGCCCGCAGCTTCCAGGTGAGCAACCTGTTCAACCGCCTGAGCGTGTTCGAGAACCTGCGCTGCGCGGTGCTGTGGTCGCAGGGCCACCGCTACGCCTTCTGGAAGGCGCTGAGCCGGCTGCGCGATGCCAACGACCGCGCCGAGCAGCTGATGCACATGATCCGCCTTCACAAGAAGCGCGACACGCTGGCGATGAACCTCACCTATGCCGAGCAGCGCGCGCTGGAGATCGGCATCACCATCGCCGGCGGTGCCGACGTGGTGCTGCTGGACGAGCCCACCGCCGGCATGAGCAAGAGCGAAACCAGGCGCTTCATCGAGCTGATCCGCGAGGTGACGGTGGGCAAGACGCTGCTGACGGTGGAGCACGACATGGGCGTGGTGTTCGGTCTGGCCGACAAGATCGCGGTGCTGGTGTATGGCGAGGTCATCGCCTTCGACACACCGGAGGCGGTGCGGGCCAATGCCCGCGTGCAGGAGGCCTACCTGGGCTCGGTGCTGGCCGAGACGCAGGCCGCGGAGGCGCGCGCATGCTGAAGCTGACCGACCTGCATGCCTTCTACGGCAAGAGCCATGTGCTGCATGGCGTGAACTTCACGGTGCAGCCGGG
>NZ_CAXFDV010000781.1:0-2660 GCF_964001545.1 uncultured Aquincola sp. | reverse complement strand
TCCATTTGTCGTGCTCGCCGAACCAGCCGTTGATGTGGATGGAGCTGACGCTGCAGTGCATGCCCTCTTCGCGCATCACCCGCACCACCTCGTCGATGGCAGCGGGCGGCAGGTGGCTGAACTCGCTGTGGTCGATGGCGATGTCGGTCACCCGGCCGGCGCTGTCTTGCGCCAGCGTGGCGCCCGGCACCTCGCGCAGCACGCGGGCGGCAGCGGCCTGCAGGCGCGGCGTGTTGGCCGCGCGGGTGGCCTCGTCCTGCGCGTACACCGTGCGCCAGCCACCGGCCTCATGCACCAGCGCCACCGCGCCGTTTTCGGCCACCACCGCACGCAGCGGCCAGGTGGCGGCCCGTTCGCGGCTCCAGCCCAGCGGGCGGCCGGTGATGGCGATCACGGGCACGCCGGCCGCGTGCAGGGCCTGCAGCGCGGCCAGCGCGGGCGGGTCGATGGCGCCCCCCTCGGTCAGGGTGTCGTCGATGTCGGTGAACACGCCCAGCACGTCGGCCAGGGCTTCGGCCGGTGCGGCCGACCAGGAAAGTGAGTTGCTGCTGTCAGGCATCCGTGCAGTCTTGCACACACGATTGACCCGGAACGCCCGGGCTTTTCCCGCGGCTTTTGTCACGGCGCCCATTTCCCGGCTGATTACAATCCCCCCATTCCGAGGAGCGTTGCAAGGCACACCCTGTGCCCCAGGCTCGGACCCCGCTTCGGCAGCCTTGCCGCCAGCGGTCAGCAACAGCGCTCACCCGCACGTGTCGTGGCCTGGGTGAGTGGACACACCTCTCCCTTGTGCACGATGCGGCGGGCCCGTTGACCTGGAGCCCCTATGAACGCCGTACTCAAGCCCACCCAAGACCACGCCATCGCCGATCCGTCGCTTGCCGCCTGGGGCCGCAAGGAAATCAAGATCGCCGAGACCGAGATGCCCGGCCTGATGGCCATCCGCGAAGAGTTCGCCAAGAGCCAGCCGCTCAAGGGCGCGCGCATCACCGGCTCGCTGCACATGACCATCCAGACCGCCGTGCTGGTGGAAACGCTGCAGGCCCTGGGTGCCCAGGTGCGCTGGGCCTCGTGCAACATCTTCTCGACGCAGGACCACGCCGCCGCCGCGCTGGTGGACACCGGCACGCCGGTGTTCGCGTACAAGGGCGAGACGCTGCGCGACTATTGGGACTACACCCACCGCATCTTCGAATTCGGCGCCAAGGGCACCGAAGGTGAAGGCCCGAACATGATCCTGGACGACGGCGGCGATGCCACGCTGCTGATGCACCTGGGCCAGAAGGCCGAGAAGGACCTGTCGGTCATCGCCAACCCGGGCAGCGAAGAAGAGCGCGAGCTGTTCGCCGCCATCAAGGCCAAGCTGGCCGAAGACGGCAGCTGGTACACCCGCAAGAGCGCCCAGATCATCGGCGTGACCGAAGAGACCACCACCGGCGTGCACCGCCTCAAGGAGATGAGCGCCAAGGGCACGCTGCTGTTCCGCGCCATCAACGTCAACGACTCGGTCACCAAGAGCAAGTTCGACAACCTGTATGGCTGCCGTGAATCGCTGGTGGACGGCATCAAGCGCGCCACCGACGTGATGATCGCCGGCAAGGTGGCCGTGGTGGCCGGCTACGGCGACGTGGGCAAGGGCTCTGCCCAGGCCCTGCGCGCGCTGAGCGCCCAGGTGTGGGTGACCGAGATCGACCCCATCAACGCGCTGCAGGCCGCGATGGAAGGCTACAAGGTCGTGACCATGGAGTACGCCGCCGACAAGGCCGACATCTTCGTGACGACCACCGGCAACAAGGACGTCATCCGCCATGAGCACATGGCCGCGATGAAGGACCAGGCGATCGTCTGCAACATCGGCCACTTCGACAACGAGATCGACGTAGCGTCGCTCGAGCAGTACCAGTGGGAAGAGATCAAGCCGCAGGTCGACCACATCATCTTCCCCGGTGTTGATGGCAAGCCGGGCAAGCGCATCATCCTGCTGGCCAAGGGCCGCCTGGTGAACCTGGGCTGCGGCACCGGCCACCCCAGCTTCGTGATGAGCTCTTCGTTCGCCAACCAGACCATCGCCCAGATCGAGCTGTTCACCCGCCCCGACGCCTACCAGGCCGGCCAGGTGTACGTGCTGCCCAAGCACCTGGACGAGAAGGTGGCCCGCCTGCACCTGAAGAAGGTGGGCGCCATGCTGACCGAGCTGACCGACGCGCAGGCCGCCTACATCGGCGTGCCCAAGGAAGGCCCGTACAAGCCCGACACCTACCGGTACTGACATCGGCCCGCAATGGCTCCAAAATGGCGCCATTGCGGAACCGAGGCAGCCATGAGCATCAACCTGTCCATCAAAGGGGTGCCGGACGCGTGGGCACAGCGCCTGCGCGAGCGTGCGGCGCGCCATCACCGTTCGCTGCAAGGCGAGCTGATGGCGCTGCTGGGCGCTGCGGTGGGTGACGACGCACCCGCGCCGTCGGCCGGCTTGCCGGCTGTGGCCGCTCGGCCGCAAGCGGCGCCCGCCGTGGGCTCGTTGACGCTGGATGAACTGGCCCTGCGCGCCCGCAGCCGCTTCAGTGGCATGGCTGCGGACAGTGGCCGCTCGGCCGACATCGTGCGCGCGCTGCGCGACGAGGCCGATGGCCGCTGACACCGCGCCGCGCACGCTGCTG
>NZ_CAXFDV010000780.1:0-1770 GCF_964001545.1 uncultured Aquincola sp. | reverse complement strand
TGGCCAGGCGGGCGTTGTCGGCGTCGATGGCCGCGCGCTCGGCCTCGGTCATGCGGGCCTGCCAGTCCTGCGTGAAGCGCTCGGCGGCTTCGTCGCGGCGGGCCAGGAACTGCAGGTCGGGCCGGATGTGGGCCACCAGCGTGGGCTGCGTGCCCAGCAGGGCCTGGATCTCGCGCTGGATGAAGCCGGGCTCGGCAATGGCGCGCTCCAGCCGCGCCAGGGCGGCGTCGGTGTCCAGCACCGCCAGCAAGTCCTGGTGGCGCACGGCGGCCTGGGCCAGGCCGATCAGGCGTTGCACGCCCTTGACGGGGCGGCGCTCGGCAAAGCGCAGCTCGCGCACGCCGGCCTGCAGCAGCTCGGGCGCCGGCGGCGTGGCCACGGCCTGCTGCAGCGCGGTGGTGATGACGCGGCGTGCGTCGGTCAGTTGCGCCGGTGTCAGGCCGGCCATGCCCACGTGCAGCAGGATCTCGGTGGTGGAGTCGTCCAGCCCGGTGTGGTCGGACAGGCGGCCGAAGCCGGCCGCTTCGATGGCCTCGCGCAGCAGGCCGCCGCCCTGCGACATCAGCACCGTCTCCAGCAGACGGGCGCGCATCACCGCGTCCAGGTCGGCTTCGCTGCCCAGGCGCCAGGCCATCTGCAGCCGGTGGTCGTGCTGGGATGCCGCCGTGGCCGGCACGTCGATCACCACCTCGCGCAGGCCGCTCCAGGGCTGCACCGTGGGCGCGGGGATGGGCGCGCGGCGGTCGGCAAAGGCCGACAGCACCTGGCGTTCGATGCGCTGCTGCAGCTCGGCCGGGTCCATGTCGCCCCAGCTCATGAACACCGCCTGCGAAGGGTGGTAGTGCTGGGCATGGAAGGCCACCAGGTCGGCATGCGTCAGCCCGGGGATCAGCAGCGGGTCGCCGCCCGAGTCCACCGCATAGGTGCTGCCCGGCAGCAGCTCGCGGTTGAGGCCGCGGTACAGGTGGCGGCCCGGGTCGGCGTAGTTGCCCTTCATCTCGTTGAGCACCACGCCCTGCAGCTGCAGCTGGCCGCCTTCCAGCACCGGGCGCCAGGCTTCCTGGCGGAAGTCCAGCGGATCGAGCCGCGGAAAGAACGTGGCGTCCAGGTACACGTCCATCAGGTTGAAGTAGTCGGCGCGGTCGGGCGTGGAGAACGGATAGACCGTGCGGTCGGGGTAGGTCATCGCGTTCATGAAGGTGGACAGCGACCGGCTCATCATCGAGAAGAACGGGTCGCGCACCGGGTAGCGACGCGAGCCGCACAGCAGCAGGTGCTCCAGCACATGGGCGCGGCCGTCGCCCACCTCGGGCAGCGTGGGAAAGGCGATGAGAAAGGCGCGGTCCTCGTCATCGGTGGCGATGTGCACATGGCGCGCCCCGGTGGCGGCGTGCTGGTAGACGGTGACCTGGGCCTGCAGGGCCGGGTAGTGCTGGGTGCCGACGGCGGAGAAACTGGACATGGGTGCGCGGTGGTGGCGGAAGCCCACAGTAGGCCTGATAAAAGATGGAATGGATTTTTGCAGGTTGGGGCTCGTCAGGAATCGATTTCTCCTAAGACCGCGATTGGGCAGCACGCACGCAACCCGTGTGCGCCCCGCCGTTCCGACAATGGCGGCATGGAAATCAACCTCGACGCCAACGCCACCACCCCCGTGCTGCCGCAGGCCCGTGCCGCGGCGCTGGCCGCGATGCAGGCCGACTTCGGCAACCCCAGCAGCACCCACATCGCCGGCCTGAAGGCCCGCGCCATCCTCGACGCGGCCCGGGC
>NZ_CAXFDV010000779.1:0-2873 GCF_964001545.1 uncultured Aquincola sp. | reverse complement strand
TCTGTCTATCTCCTCAGCAGGGCACAGGAGCCCGTTTTGTCCAACCTCCCGGTTTCCCCGGGAGGTTTTTTTTCGTCCGTGCATGCCTGCCTTGGTGCACGCATGCACCAGACCGGCGCGCCGCTCAGTGGTTTTCGCGGGCGTGGTTGATCGTGTACTTTGGGATCTCGATCGTCAGCGGCGTGGCGGCGACGATGGCCTGGCAGCTCAGGCGCGACTGCGGCTCCAGGCCCCAGGCGCGATCCAGCAGGTCTTCTTCGCTTTCGTCCAGCTCGCCCAGCGAATCGAAGCCGTGGCGCACGATCACGTGGCAGGTGGTGCAGGCGCAGCTCATGTCGCAGGCATGCTCGATCTCGATGCCGTTTTCGAGCAGCGCCTCGCACACCGAGGTGCCGGGCGCCGCCTCGATGGAGCGGCCCTCGGGGCAGAGTTCGGCGTGCGGCAGGATCTTGATGACGGTCATGGCGGTGGCGGTGTTCTTCTTCAGACGTCGTTGATGCTGCGGCCGGCCAGCGCCTGGCGGATGCCGCGGTTCATGCGCAGCGCGGCAAAGGCTTCGGTGCCCTGCGCCAGCGCTTCGACGGCGGCGTCGATGTCGTGGTGGTGGTCCAGCGCGGCGATGTCGCGCAGGCGCTGCATCAGGTGCTCGATCTCGGTGCGCTCGGCGCCGCTGAGCAGGTCGCCGTCGGCATCCAACGCCGAGCGGGTGGCCAGCAGCATGCGGTCGGCTTCCACGCGGGCTTCGCGCAGGGCCCGGGCGGCCATGTCGGTCTCGGCCTGGGCAAAACCGTCCTTGAGCATGCGGGCGATCTCGTCGTCGGCCAGGCCGTAGCTGGGCTTGACGGCGATGGCCGCTTCCACGCCCGACAGCATCTCGCGCGCCGACACGTTGAGCAGCCCGTCGGCATCGACCGCGAAGGTGACGCGGATGCGCGCGGCGCCCGCCACCATCGGCGGAATGCCGCGCAGCTCGAAGCGCGCCAGCGAGCGGCAGTCGCTGACCAGCTCGCGCTCGCCCTGCACCACGTGGATGGCCATTGCGGTCTGGCCGTCCTGGTAGGTGGTGAACTCCTGCGCCTTGGCAGTGGGAATGGTGCTGTTGCGCTCGATCACCCGCTCGACCAGGCCGCCCATGGTTTCGAGGCCCAGCGACAGCGGGATCACGTCCAGCAGCAGGATCTCGCCATCGGCCGAATTGCCCGCCAGCTGGTTGGCCTGCAGCGCAGCGCCGATGGCCACCACCTCGTCGGGGTTGACGTTGGTCAGCGGCTCGCGGCCGAAGGCCTCGGCCACCGCGGCGCGCACGGCCGGCATGCGGGTGGAACCGCCCACCAGCACCACGCCCTGCACCTCGTCGCGCGCTACGCGCGCATCGCGCAGCACGCGCTTGACGGCGGCCAGCGTGCGGTCGATCAAGGGGCGCGTGAGCGCATCGAACTGCGCACGCGTCACCGGCACGCTCAGCGGACCATCGGCCAGCGTGGCCTGCAGCCGGGCTTCGGGCGCATCGGTCAGCGCTTCCTTGGCGGCGCGGGCGGCCACCAGCATCGCGCGCTTGTCCTGCGCGTTGGCGGCCTGGCGGCCGGCCTGCTGCAGCGCCCAGTCGGCCAATGCACCGTCGAAGTCGTCGCCGCCCAGCGCGGCATCGCCGCCGGTGGCCACCACCTCGAACACGCCGCGCGCCAGGCGCAACAGCGAGATGTCGAAGGTGCCACCGCCCAGGTCGTACACCGCGTAGAGACCTTCGCTGGCGTTGTCCAGGCCGTAGGCCACCGCAGCGGCCGTGGGCTCGTTGATCAGCCGCAGCACGTTCAGGCCGGCCAGCTGGGCCGCGTCTTTCGTGGCCTGGCGCTGCGCGTCGTCGAAGTAGGCGGGCACCGTGATCACCGCGCCGAAGATCTCGTCGGTGTCGAAGGTGTCTTCGGCGCGCTGGCGCAGCGTGGCCAGGATCTCGGCCGACACCTCCACTGGCGACTTGATGCCGGCGCGCGTGTCCAGCGCCACCATGCCAGGTTGGTCGACGAAGCGGTAAGGCAGCTTGTCATGGCCCTGGATGTCGGCCAGCGCACGGCCCATGAAGCGCTTGACCGAGACGACGGTGTTCTCGGGGTCTTCGGCCTGCGCGGCCAGCGCGGCGGCGCCGATCTGCCGGCGCTGCGCATCGAGGTAGCGCACCGCCGAAGGCAGGATCACGCGGCCGTCGTCGTCGGGCAGGCACTCGGCCACGCCATGGCGCACGGCGGCCACCAGCGAGTGGGTGGTGCCCAGGTCGATGCCGACGGCGATGCGGCGCTGGTGCGGGTCGGGCGCCTGGCCCGGTTCGGAGATCTGGAGCAATGCCATATGTGTGCTTATTGTCCCAAGCTGTCCAGCCGGCGGTCGATGTCGTCACGAAAGCGCGCGACGAACATGAGGGCTCTGACGTGTTGCGCGGCCTGCTGGGCAGCTTCCTGGCTGCCCTGCTCGTCCAGCAGCGTGCCCAGTTCGGCCATCAGGCCGGCTTCGGCCTGACGAACTTCGTCGTCCAGCGCTTCCACCGCCGGCACGTCGCCAGCGTCGTCCAGCGCCTCGCGCCATTCCATCTGCTGCATCAAGAAGGCAGCCGGCATCGCGGTGTTGTTCTCGGCGTTGATCGGTGCGCCGCGCAGCTCGCACAGGTAGGCGGCGCGCTGCAGCGGGTTCTTCAACCGGCCGTAGGCCTCGTTCACCCGCACAGACCATTGCATGGCCACACGCTGCGCGGCGCCGCCTTCGGCCGCGAAGCGGTCGGGGTGCACCTTGGCCTGCAGCTCGCGCCAGCGCTGGTCGAGGTCGGCGCGGTCCAGCGCAAAGCGCTGCGGCAGGCCGAACAGGGTGAAGTCGTCCTCTGCCAG
>NZ_CAXFDV010000778.1:0-15270 GCF_964001545.1 uncultured Aquincola sp. | reverse complement strand
GCTGGCCGAAACGCCCGAGCTGAAGAACGTGGCGGTGGACAGCTGGTACGGCCTCTTTGCGCCCGCCGCCACCGATGCGGCGCTGGTGGACCGCCTGGCACGAGAAGTGGCCGCAGCGCTGGCCGAGCCCGAGCTGCAGCAGCGCCTGACCGAAGCGGGCCTGAAGCCGGCGCCGCAAGGCCCGGCGCCTTTCATGGCCACGCTGAAGGCCGAGAAGCAGGCCCTGGGCGCCGTGGTGGCCAAGGCAGGGATTAAGGCCGAATGACGCTGCTGCTGGCCGGCCTGCTGGTGCTGCTGGCGGGCGCCGCGATCGGCGCCACCGCCATCGGCGGCGTGCTGGTGGTGCCGGCCCTCACCGGCGTGGCGGGGCTGCCGGTGGGCACCGCCATCGCTGCATCGAGCTTCGGCTTTCTGCTCACCGGCCTGTTGGGCTGGCGGCGCACGCCGGGCGCGCAACAGGCCGGCGACCCTGTGAACTGGTGGGCGCTGCACCTGGCTGCGCTGGCCGGGGCGGCCGCTGGCGCGCTGCTGGTGCACCTGGTGCCGCCGGGCGCGGTGCGGCTGTGGGTGGCCGCGCTGGCCGCGGGCTCGGGCCTGCACACGCTGTGGCTGCTGCGCCGGCCGGCCGCACCGGCACGGGCGCCGCTGGGCCCGCTGGCCATGGTGCTGGTGGGCGGGGCGGTGGGCTGCGGCTCGGCCTTGTCGGGCACCGGCGGGCCGGTGCTGCTGCTGCCGGTGCTGATGCTGCTGGGCCTGCCCACGCTGCCCAGCGTGGCCGCGGCGCAGGCGGTGCAACTGCCCATCGCCTTGGCGGCCAGCACCACCCATGCACTGGCCGGCCGGCTGGACTGGACCTTGGGCCTGGCCGTGGGCGCCGCGCTGCTGGCCGGTGCCTGGGCCGGCCGCCGCGCCGCGCGCCGGCTGGATGCACGCCGCCTGCGCCTGGCCACCGCACTGGCGCTGATCGTCACGGGAGTTGTCTATGCAAGTCACTGAACACACACTGGCGCAGCCGCGCTACCTGCTGGCGCCTGCCCTCACCTGGCTGGAGCCGCAGGGCGCCACGCCTGGCCAGGGCGTCGTGGTGGAAGGCGGCCGCTTTGCAGACGTCGGACCGCTGGCCGAAGTGCAGGCCCGCCACCCCGGCCTGGTGGCGCAGGCACTGCCCGACCGGCTGCTGATGCCCGGCTTCATCGACACCCACCACCACCTGACGCAGTCGTTCGGCAAGTCGCTGGCCTTCGGTGAGCCGTCGGAGATCTTCCGCCGCATCTGGGTGCCGCTGGAGCAGCACCTGCAGCCGCACGACCTGTACCTGTCGGCCAAGCTGGCCGCGCTGGAGGCGCTGCGCGGCGGCTTCACCACCGTGTGCGACGCCGGCACCCGCTCGGAACATGGCCTGCACGCGATTGCCCAGGCGGCCGAAGAAGCGGGCCTGCGCTGCGTGCTGGCCCGGGTGTGCAACGACGCCGGCAGCGACGACGGCGCACGGCGCGACACCTTGCGCCAGGCCAGCGAACACCTGGTCCGCTGGCAGCACCATCCGCTGGTACACGGCTCGCTGGCCGTCTCGGTGCCCGAAGCGGCCACCGATGCCACCATGGGCCAGGTGGCCGCCTTGTGCCGCGAGGCGGGCGCGGTGCTGCAGGTGCATGCCAACGAACACCTGGCCTCGGTGGAACGCTCATTGGTGGACCGCGGCCTGCGGCCCATCGGCCACCTGGACCGCGCCGGCGCGCTGGGCCCGCAGACCCTGATCGCCCATGCCACGCTGGTCACGCCCGATGAGCTGCTGCGCCTGCGCGACACCGGCACCGGCGTGGCCTACAACCCGGTGGCCAGCGCCTGGAAGGGCAATGCGGTGGCCCCGGCCTTGATGATGCGGGCGCTGGGCATTCCCCTGGGCCTGGGCACCGACGGCACCCGCAGCGACGCCTTCCGGCTGCTGGACGCGGCCGAGACCGCGCAGCGCCTGGTGCATGGCCTGGCGGTAGGCGATTCGTCCTGCGGCGCCGGCTGGACCTGGCTGCAGGCGGCCACCGCGGGCGGCGCCGAGGCCTGCGGCCTGGGCCAGCGCACCGGCCGCATCGCCACCGGCCTGGAGGCCGACTTCCTGCTGCTGGACCTGGACGTGCCCGAACTGGCGCCTTCCTGGGACCTGGGCTGGGAGCTGGTGCGCCTGGCCCACCGCGGCCAGATCGAGGCGGTCGTCGTCAACGGCCGGCTGCGCTTGTGGCAAGGCTGGCCCACCGACTGGGACGCCCGCGCGCTGATGCGCGAGGTGCGCACCGCCGCCGCCCGCGCGGTGGCCGATGCGCCGATCCAGCGGGTGCATCCGGTGTCGGCGGAGCACCGGCGGCAGGCCGGCGCCTAACCGAGCAGCCGCGCCACCTGCGGATCGACTGCGCCCTGGCCCTGCAGCCGCAGCACCCGCAGGCCGGGCACCTGCATCAGCGCGTCGGGCTCCAGGCCTTCGATGGCGCCTTGCACCGCCCGCGGGTCGACGATGGTCACCGAGCCGCTGCCCACCACCTCGGCGCCCTGGCCGCGGCGCAGCACCAGCGCGGTGTCTTCGTCCACGCCCACGCCCACGTGGTCGGGGTAGCGGCTGAGCGCGCGCAACAGCCGCGGCAGGCGCCGCCGCTCGGTGAAGTGCTGGTCGACGATGACCTGCGGCAGCAGGCCGAAGCCTTCGGTCAGGCTGCGCGCCCACAGCATGCGGGCCGACATCACGGCAGCGCCCGCGCTGGTGCCGGCCACGCAGGCGCCGTTCATGAAGGCCTGGTGGATGGCCTGCGCCAGCGGCGTGCCGCCGACGATCTCGGTCAACCGCCGCTGGTCGCCCCCGGTGATGAGCACGCCATCGGCGGTGGCCACCTGGGCCACCAGTTCCAGGCTGCCGGCTTCTTCGCGGCTGGCCGGGTGCACCACCACCTGCTGGCCCACGCCCAGGGCGGCCAGCGCCGCCTCATAGCGGCGGGCGGCGGCCTCGGGGTAGGCGCTGGCCGAAGGCAGCACCACCACGCGCGGCGCCGGGCCACGGCACAGCGCCACGAAGCGCCGCAGCACCAGCCGGTCGCCCTGACGGTCTTCGGCGCCGCCGATCAGCATCAGCGCACCGGGCCGGCCCGCGGGCTGCACCGGCGCGGCCACGGTGGCCGGCGCGGGCCGCGCCGCCACCGGCGCCCCGGCCATGGCCGAAGTTGCATAGACAAGCCACTGGCGACGCTGCATGGGATTCCTTCGCTTGCTCAAGGCACGAACCGGTAACCGACCCCGGCCTCCGTGAGCAGGTGGACCGGCATCGACGGCTGGGGTTCCACCTTCTTGCGCAGGTTGGCCATGTGCACCCGCACGTAGTGCAGGTCTTCGGCATGGCCGGGGCCCCACACGGCCTTGAGCAGCTGCTGATGGGTGATCACCCGATCGGGCTGCGTGGCCAGGTGGATCAGCAGCTTGTACTCGATCGGCGTCAGGTGCAGCGGCTGGCCGGCACGTTCGACCACACGGCGGGCCAGGTCAACCATCACCTCGCCGAAGCGCAGCACCGGCGCTGCCTCGGTGCCGGCGGCCGCCAGCGGCCGGCGCCGCAGCTGGGCCCGCACGCGGGCCAGCAGCTCGCCGGCGCCGAAAGGCTTGACCAGGTAGTCGTCGGCCCCGGCGTCCAGCGCGCGGATCTTGTCGGCCTCGCCGCTGCGGGCCGACAGCACGATCACCGGCGCGGCCGACCAGGTGCGCAGCTCGCTGATCAGCGACACGCCGTCGCCATCGGGCAGGCCCAGGTCCAGCACCAGCAGGTCGGGGCGGCGGGTGCCGGCCTCGATCAGCCCGCGCTGCAGCGTGGCGGCCTCATGCACTGCATGGCCTTCGGCCTGCAGCGACAGCCGCACGAAGCGGCGGATCTCGTCTTCGTCTTCCACCACCAGGATGGTGGTGGCGTGGGTAGTCGGGTTCATGCGGCGTGATCGTAGACCGTGGACAGCGGCTGCCCGCTGCCGTCGTCGGGCGGCGGCGTGCCTCGTGGCAGCAAGATGGCAAAACGTGCGCCCTGCCCATGGTGGCCGGCGCTGATGCGCCCGCCATGCGCCTGCACGATGGCACGGCAGATGGCCAGCCCCAGCCCCACCCCGGGCGTGGCGCTTTCCTTCTGGCCGCGCTCGAACTTCTCGAACAGGCGCGCTTCCTGCCCGGCGGGCAGGCCGGGTCCGTGATCGTCCACCGTCAGCAGCACTTCGGCGGGCCGCGCCTCGGCGCGCAGCACCAGCGCGCTGCCGGGCGGGGTGTACTTGGCCGCGTTCTCGAACAGGTTGACCAGCACCCGTTCGAAGAGCACCGCGTCCAGGTGCAGCAGCGGCAGCTCGTCGGGCAGGTGCACCTGCACCGGGCGGCCCGCCAGCGGGCCGGCGCAGGCGGCCAGCGCGCTGCCGATCACCTCGTCCAGCGGCATCCAGGCCAGGCGCAGCTGCACGCCGCCAGCCTGCAGCCGGGCCATGTCCAGCAGGTTGTCCACCAGCGCGGCCATGCGGCGCGCCGCGCTGCGGATGGCCTGGGCCTGCGTGCTGCGGTGCCGGGCCGCGGCGCCCGGGCCGGCAGTGGCCGGGGCCGGCAGGTCCAGCGTGTCGGCCAGGCCCACCAGGCCGGCCAGCGGCGTGCGCAGGTCGTGCGAGATGGCCGACAACAGCGAGTTGCGCAGGCGTTCCGACTCGATTTCCAACGTGGTGCGCTGGGCCACCTCCACGTAGTGGATGCGTTCCAGCGACAAGGCCAGCAGCGAGGCACAGGTATCCAGCAGCCGCCGCGCCTCGGGCGCCGGTGCCGCGCCGCAGGCCACCGCCAGCACGCCGCGCACGCCCATGGTGGCGGTGAGCGGCAGCACCAGGCTGCCGGCGCCGGGCAAGGTGTCGGTGCCCGCACCGGCCGGCGCGGCATGGTCGAAGGCCCATTGCGCCAGCCCCGCGTCCAAGGCGGCCTGGTCACCCGCCAGCGGCTGCAGGCTGCCCTGCGCATCGGGCACCAGCAGCAGGCTGGGCAGCGCCAGTTCCTCCTGCAAGAAGCGTTGGCCGATGTCGGCCACCTGCTGCGGCTGCAGCGCGGCCGACAGCTCGCGCGAGACGGCATACAGGCCCGCCATGCGTTGCTCGCGGCGGCTGGCGTCTTCGGCATGGGCCTTGAGGCCGGCCATCAGCTGGCCGATGAGCAGGCCGACCAGCAGCATCACCGCGAAGGTGACCAGGTACTGCACGTCGCTCACCGCGAACGAGAACTGCGGCGCGACGAAGAACAGGTCGAACAGCGCCACGCCCAGCACCGCGGCCATCACGGCCGGGCCGCGGCCATGCCGCCAGGCCACGGCCACCACGGCCAGCAGGAACAGCATCGCGATGTTGGTGGGCTCCAGCACCGGCAGCAGCGCAAATCCCGCCAGCGCCGTGATACCGCAGGCCAGGGCCGCGGCCAGGTAGCCGCGCCAGGCGGCGGATTCGGTGGACCACTTCGTCACCACCGCATGTTCCCACACGGGTGTGCGCGCAGCGGCGGCGCGGGTGATTGTTCAGCTTTGCGCAACGGGGCGTTGGCGGCGCGGTGGATTGTGGGTGCCGGGGTGCGCACCTAGATTCATCGCATCGCCACACCCTTCAAGGAGCACCCGCATGAAGCTGCACCGCACCCCCGCCGCCCTGGCCCTGACGCTGGCCGCCCTGCTCGGCAGCCAGGCCGCGCTGGCCGCCGAGCAGGTCGAAACCCGCCTGCAGCCCGGGCCCTATGCCCTGTACCTGCAGCACAAGGGCATGAGCCAGGACCAGGCCCTGGCAGAAACGCGCGGCGTCGGTGAGGCGCCGCAGAGGCAGACGCTGCGCGTGGTGGTACCTGCGCAGGGCGGCTGATGCAGCGCCAAGCCAGGGGGGACAGGGCACATCCGTTGCCTAAAGCGGGCGACATTGCGCCCCATCGATGAATCCGATCGCTCCCCGCCCCTGGCTCCCGCATGAACGGCCGATGATGCCGGGGTCGCCTTCGACCCCGCTGCATCCGGTGCGCCGTCGCGTGGCCTATGCGCTGGTCGGCTTCATCGTCTCGCTGACCGGCGGGTTGGGCAATGCGCTGGTCACCGCCAACCTGCAGAACTTGCAAGGCGCGCTGGGCGCCTATGCGGTGGACATCGCCTGGCTGCCGGCGGCCTATGTGATGACCAACGTCTCGATGAACCTGCTGCTGGTCAAGTTTCGGCAGGAGTTCGGGCTGCGGCTGTTCACCGAGGTGTTCCTGGTGCTGTATGCGCTGGTGGGCTTTGCGCACCTGTTCGTCAACGACCTGTCGTCGGCCATCGCGGTGCGGGCCGCGCACGGCATGACCGGGGCAGCGCTCACCTCACTGGGGCTGTACTACACGCTGCAGGCTTTTCCGGCTGCGCACCGCATGAAGGGCCTGGTGGTGGCGCTGGGGCTGTCGTCGCTGGCCTTGCCGCTGGCCCGGCTGCTGCCGGCCAGCGTGCTCGAGTATTCCGAGTGGCGCGGCCTGTCGATGTTCGAGCTGGGGCTGACGCTGGTGGCCCTGGGCTGCGTGCTGCTGCTCAAGCTGCCGCCCGGCGACCGCTACAAGACCTTCGAGAAGACCGACTTCCTCACCTTCTCGCTGTTTGCCCCGGGCATGGCGCTGCTGTGCGCGGTGCTGGCGCTGGGCCGCACCGTGTGGTGGTTCGAGGCGCCCTGGCTGGGCTGGTCGCTGGCGGGTGCCATCGTGCTGCTGACGGCGGCCATGTGCATCGAGCACAACCGTCGCAACCCGCTGATCAACACCCGCTGGTGGGGCAGCGCCGACATGCTGCGCCTGGGCCTGGTGATGGTGCTGGTGCGCATCGTGCTGTCCGAGCAGTCGGTGGGCGCGGTGGGCTTTCTGCAGGCCCTGGGCATGAGCAACGACCAGATGCGGCCGATGTTCGTCGCGGTGCTGGCGGGCACGGTGGTGGGCATTGCCACCAGCGCGCTGACCATCAACCCGCAGCGGCTGAACACGCCGCTGGTGGTGGCGCTGCTGGCGATGATGGGCGGCGCGCTGATCGACGTGGGCGCCACCTCGCAGACGCGGGCGGCGCAGATGCTGCTGAGCCAGTTTCTGCTGGCCTTTGGCAGTGCGCTGTTCCTGGCGCCGGCGCTGCTGTCGCGCATGGGCGCGGTGATTGCGCAGCCGCGCAACCTGGTGAGCTTTTCGGTGCTGTTCGGCATCAGCCAGAACCTGGGCGGCCTGCTGGGCTCGGCCCTGCTGGGCACGGTGCAGACGCTGCGCGAGAAGTTCCACAGCAGCCAGATCGCCGAGCAGCTGAGCCAGCTGGAGCCGCTGGTCAGCGCCCGCCTGCAAGGCGGCGCCACGGCCTATGGCCGCGTGCTGGCCGACCCGGTGCTGCGCGGCGCGCAGGGCCGCAGCGTGCTGGCCGCCACCGCCACACGTGAAGCCAATGTGCTGGCCTACAACGACGTGTTCCTGGTGATCGCCGCGATCGCCGGCGCGACGCTGGTGTTCGTGCTGGGCCATGCGCTGTGGGAACGCCTGAACAGGCCACCAGCGGCCGCTGCGCCGCCTTCCCCGCCCACGCCGCCTGCGCCCGCCAGGGCGGCGCCCGCCCCTTCCGCGGCACCCGGCAGCGAAGCCGGCGCCGCCCCCTTGACCGACACCATCTGACCGCCACCCGCATGAGCTCACCCACGCCGGCTTCAGCCCCCGCGCCTTCGCCCATCCCGCCCACCGTCGGCCCGGCCGAAAACCGGCGCCGCCTGCGCTCGGCCATCCTCTTCGGGCTGGTGGCGCTGCTGGGCGTGGTGGTGGTGCTGTACGCCTGGCGGCTGCCGCCCTTCACCACGCCGCTGCAAAGCACCGAAAACGCGATGGTGCGCGGCCAGGTGACCTTGATCGCGCCGCAGCTCTCGGGCTATGTGGTGGCGGTGCCGGTACAAGACTTTCAGCAGGTGCAGCGCGGCCAGTTGCTGGTGAAGATCGACGACCGCATCTACCGCCAGCGCGTGGCGCAGGCCGAGGCGCAATTGGCCGCGGCCCGCGCCAACCTGGGCAATGCCGCTCAGCAAAGGCGCAGCGCGCAGGCCACCATCACCCAAGGCCAGGCCGGCATCGAGAACGCCCGCGCCCAGGCGGTGAAGGCCGAGGCCGACCTGGCCCGCATCGAGGCGCTGGTGGCCGATGGCTCTCTGTCGCTGCGCGAGCGCGACCAGGCCCGCGCCGCCCGCGCAGGCCGTGGCCGCCACCGAACAGGCGCGCGCCGCGCTGGCCATCGCGCAGGAAAACCTGCGCAGCGTGGGCGTGAACCGTGGCGCACTGGAAGCCGCCGTGAGCAATGCCGAAGCCGCGCTGCAGCTGGCCCGCATCGACCTGGCCAACACCGAGGTGCATGCGCCGGTGGACGGCCAGCTGGGCCAGGTGGCGGTGCGCGTGGGCGCTTATGTGAACGCCGGCACCCAGCTCACCGCGGTGGTGCCGCCGCAGCTGTGGGTGGTGGCCAACATGAAGGAAACGCAGATGGCCCGCATCACGCCCGGGCAGCCGGCCAGCTTCGTGGTGGATGCGCTGGACCATGCGCGGCTGCGCGGCCGGGTGGAACGCATCTCGCCGGCCACCGGCTCGGAGTTCAGCGTGATCACGCCCGACAACGCCACCGGCAACTTCGTGAAGATCGCGCAGCGCATCCCGGTGCGCATCGCCATCGATGCCGACCAGCCGATGGTCGAGCGGCTGCGCCCCGGCATGTCGGTGGTGGTGAGCATCGACACCGCCGCTTCGGGGCCGCGGCCATGAAGCGCACGCTGCCCGCTGCCCTGGCCACCGTGGCGCTGCTGGCCGGCTGCGCCCTGCCGCAGCAGCCGCCACCGGCCAGCAGCCTGCAAACGCCCGCAGGCTGGCGGGGCGCGGCCAGCGGCAGCGACACCACCACGGCCGCCGCCGTGCAGCCCGGCTGGTGGCAAGGCTTCGGCGACCCCACGCTCGACGCACTGGTGCAGTCCGCGCTGGCCGCCAACACCGACCTGCGTGTGGCCCGCTCGCGCATTGCCGAATACCAGGCGCGGCTGACCGTGGCCGAGGCCGCGCAATGGCCGGCCTTGAGCGCCAGCTTCTCGCCCGCGCGCACCCGCACGCGCACCGCCACCGGCGCCTTCGCCGAGACCACGGTGCTGCAGCTGGGCGCGCAGGCCAGCTACGAGCTGGACCTGTGGGGCCGGATCGACCGCCTGGGCGAAGCCGCCGCGGCCGACCTGCAGACCCAGCAGGCGGCGGCCGATGCGGCGGCCTTGTCGGTGGCCGCCACCACCGCCAACGGCTACCTGAACCTGCGTGGGCTGGACGCGCAGCTGGAACTGGCGCAGGCCACGCTGCGCTCACGCGAAGAATCGCTGCAGCGCGCCCGCCACCTGTTCGAGACGGGCTACAGCTCGCGACTGGAATGGGTGCAGGCCGAGTCGGAATGGCGCGCCGCCGCGGCCGCGGTGCCGGCCCTGCAACGCAGCATCGCGCAGCAGGAAAATGCGTTGGCCCTGCTGCTGGGCCGCAACCCCGGCCCGCTGGACCGCGGGCTGCCGCTGGCCTCGCTCTCGGCCCCGGCGGTGGACCCGGGCCTGCCCTCCACGCTGCTGCGCCGCCGGCCCGACATCCGCCAGGCCGAGCAGCGCGTGGCCGCGGCCGATGCCAGCCTGGCCGCCTCGCGCGACCTGCTGCTGCCCACGGTGCAGCTCAACCTCTCGGCCAGCCTGCAGGGCAACACGCTGCACCAGTTGCTGGACGCACCGGCCCGGCTGTGGAGCCTGGGCGGCAGCATCCTGGCGCCGGTGCTGCAAGGCGGCCGGCTGCGCGCCGGCACCGAGGTGGCCGCGGCACTGCGCGACCAGGCCGTGTTCGGCTACGAGCAGACGGTGCGCAATGCCTTCGGCGAAGTGGAAAACGCGCTGGTGGCGGTGGACGCCCTGGGCGCGCAGGCCGAGCAGGCGCAGGGCCGGGCCGAGGTGGCCGGCGAGGTGCTGCGCATTGCCCGCAACCGCCAGCGCAACGGCTATGCCTCGTACCTGGAAGAGCTGGATGCGCAGCGCACCCAGTACGCCGCGCAGCAAAGCCTGCTGCAGCTGCGCGCCGCCCAGTTGCAGGCCCATGTGGACCTGTACCGGGCGCTGGGCGGCGGCTGGCAGGCGCCGCCGGATTCGGCGGTCAGCGCGCCTTGAGGTCGGGGTCGTGTGCGGCCGGCGAGTCGCCGGTGGGCGCGGCATGGCCGGCACGCGGCGTGGCCAGGCCTTCGCTCCAGCCATTGGCGCGCCACTCGTCGGCCTTGGCCTCGATGTCCACCGCACCGGCCTGCTGCAGCGCCAGCTTGGCAGCGTCGGTCTGCTCGGGCGTGGCTTCCACCTTCACCAGCGTCCAGCCCAGGCGCATGGCCTCTGCGTAACGCGAGGTCTCGGGCTCGCTGCCGGGCTGGCTGAACAGGTCGGCCAAGAAGCTGCGCACGCTGCTCAGCACGCCCTCTTCATGGGGCGTGGCGCCCACGGTGCTGCCACCCGGGCGGCCGGTGACATGGATCTGGCGGCCGTCGAAGCCCGCGGCCTGCAGTGCATGTTCGGCACGGTCCACGCCTTCGGGCCGGTCGAACACGCCGATCACGGTGCGGGTCATGGCAATCCTTTCGGGGTAGTGGCAATGACCTGGACGCGGCAACCCGCATACCCGGGCACCTGCGGGTCGGCCCCATGGCCTGCGGTCCTACAGCACGGCGGGGGGCCGGCCCCTGGTTGCCCGCCGGTGCCGCGCGCAAGCTCGGGCCGTCCTGATTCCCGCGGATGTTCAACGTGATCGAAGCTGCCCTGGTTGCCCGTCCCTCGCTCTCCCTGTTCGGCCTGGAAGGCCTGCGTGCCAGCTTCGAGCTGTTGTCCCACCAGATGAGTGCCTGCCTGCAGGCCACCGCGCCGCCGCCGGCCCCGGGCGACGGCCACCCGGTGCTCATCTTCCCCGGCCTGGGCGCCGACGGCGCCGCGGTCGGCCCCTTGCGTGAGCATTGCCGGCGGCTGGGCTACACCGCCTTCGACTGGGGTCGCGGCTGCAACACCGGCGTGACCGGCGACCCCGACCAATGGCTGCAATGCCTGGCCACCGACGTGCAGGCCTTGCTGGCAGCCCATGCGCAGCCCGCCACGCTGGTGGGCTGGAGCCTGGGCGGCATCTATGCCCGTGAGCTGGCGCGGCGGCTGCCGGGCCAGGTGCGGCAGGTCATCACCATCGGCACGCCGTTCAATGCCGACCAGGACCACAGCAACGCCGGCTGGCTGCTGCGCTGGCTGGGTTGCGGCGGGCCGGCGCTGGACAAGCGCTGGGCCGCGCGCCTGCGGCGGCCGCTGCCGGTGCCCAGCACCTCCATCTACAGCCGCAGCGACGGCGTGGTGGCCTGGCAGACCTGCCGCCACCCGCGCGGCAGCCGCCGCACCGAAGACGTGGAGGTGGAAGGCAGCCACATGGGCATGGCCTGGAACCCCCAGGTGCTGCAGGCCCTGGCCGACCGGCTGGGGCGGCCGGCCGTGTGACAGGTCAGTCGTCGCCGTGGATGGCGGCGACCACCTCGGCCAGCGCGCCGTGGTGCACCATGTGGCCCACGCCGCGCACTGCGGTGTAACGGCTTTGCGGTACCGCCTGGTGCAAGCGCTCCGAGTGCGCGGCCGCATCGACGATGGCATCGTCCAGCCCGGCCAGGATGGCCACCGGCATCTCCAGCTCGGGGTAGCGTTCGCTCAATGAGCGGGCGGCCGACATCATGAAGGCCGCGTCTTCGGCATTGGCGCGCAGCTGCACCGGCCGCACCAGGATTTCCTTGTGCAGCGTGGGCAGGAAGTCGGGCGGCACGGCCTCGGGCTTGAACATGGCCTGGAGCGCCGGGTTCATCAGCGCCCGGCTGCCCGCGGCCGTCACGGTGTAGCGCATCACGTCGCCGATGACGGGCAGCGCTGCCGGCGCCGTCAGCAAGGCATCCACCCGCAGCGCCGGGTAGTGGTAGCCCGACAGCAGCACCAGCCGCTGCACCGCGCCCGGGTGGTCCAGCGCCAGGGCCAACGCCACCAGCGTGCCCATCGAATGGCCCACCACCACCGGCTTGTCGATGCCCAGCTGCTGCAGCGCGCGGTACAGCAGGTAGGCCTGTGCGCTGGGGGTCCACAGCCGGTTGCGCGGGCGGGTGCTGTGCCCGAAGCCCGGGCGGTCGAACGCGATCACCCGGTGGTGGGCCGACAAGGCATCCACCAGGCCGCTGGCCTGGAAGTCGGCCGAGGTGACGACGTTGCCGTGGATCAGCACCACCGGCGGGCCTTCGCCACGCTCGGTGTAGTGCAGGCGCACGCCTTCCAGCTCGATGAAGCGGCCGGTGGGCGGGTGGTCGCGCTCGGCCTGACGGGCCTTACTGGCCACCCACACGGCCAGGGCGCCGGCCACCAGGCCCACCGCGCTGGCCACCAGCGTGCGGCCCGAGACGCCGGTCGGTCGGCGCTGCACCAGCTCACGCGCCTGGCGTTCGATCGGCTGCAGCGCGGCCTTGAGCTTGCGGCGCACCGCCGGCCGCTTGGGAAGGTAAGGATGAAAGCTCATGACGCCCTTTTTCAGTTGTAGCGGCCGGCGATGCCGCCCACGCTGTGGCGGCCCGCGCCCAGCAGGGCCACGGCCAGTGCGCCGAACAGGTACATGCCCTGCAGCTCCAGCGCCCAGCCACCCTGGTTGTTGAGTGAGAACAGCTGCGCCTTGTGCGCCAGCGCAATGGCCACCACCATGTTGAAGGCCACGATCAACGCTGCCGGCCGGGTGAACAGGCCCAGGATGATGAGCAGCGGTGCCACCACTTCGCCGATGTACACGCCATAAGCCACCACCGGCGGCAGGCCGGCCTTTTCCACCATGCCGGTGATGCCGCCGATGCCGTTCATCAGCTTGGAGATGCCGTGCAGCAGGATGAGCACGCCCAGCGCCAGCCGCAGCACCAGCTTGCCGGTGTCGTCGTGGGAAGAGGTGGTCAGGGGTGCACGAGGAATGTCGGCCATCAGCAGCTCCAGAAGTGATCACGCTCGTCAGCAACCAACATGCCCGTCAGCGCCCGCATCGGTGTGCCTGCCCGCCGTGCGCAGGCCTTCACGCTTGGGGGCACCACGTGGTGCGGCTGCTCCGGGGCGGCGGTTATAAGCCCGCTCCATGCTGTGGTGTACCCCATGACCGCCGACCTCCAGGCCTTGATGCGCCGCCACCAGATCCGCCTCAGCGGACAAGGCGAAGCCGCCATCGTGTTCGTGCACGGCTTTGGCACCGACCAACGCATGTGGCGCCTGGTGGCCCCCGCCTTCGAAGCCACGCACCGGCTGGTGCTGTTCGACCAGGCGGGCTTCGGCGGCACCGCCTTGAGCGACTGGGAACCCGGCCACCACACGCTGCAGGCCTATGCCGACGACCTGGTGCACATCATCGAAGCGCTGTCGCTGCGCGAGGTGACGCTGGTGGGCCACTCCATCGGCGGCATGGTCGCGGTGCTGGCCAGCCTGGCCCGTCCGCAGCTGGCCCGGCGCCTGGTGCTGATGTGCAGCTCGCCGCGCTTTCTGGACGATGCACCGGGCTACACCGGCGGCTACCAGCCGGCCGATCTGGCCGCGATGTTCGACCTGATGCATGCCGACTATGCCGGCTGGGCCCGCATGCTGGCGCCGATGGCGGCCGGCGAAAGCGGGCCGCAAGCCCTGGCGCGTGAGTTCGAGGCGGCCCTGCGCACGCTGGACGCGCGGGTGGCCGACCGCTTCGGCCGCCTGGCCTTCTACGCCGATCTGCGCGCACAGCTGCCGCTGGTGCGTGCGCCGGCGCTGGTGCTGCACATCGAGGGCGATCGGGTGGTGCCGGCTTCGGTGGCGCATTACCTGCACGCGCAGCTGCCCGACAGCCGCCTGGTGATGCTGGAAGGGCAGGGCCACTGCCCGCCGCTCAGCCATCCCCGGCTCACCATCGCGGCGCTGCGCGAACACCTGGCGCTCAAGTAACAAGCCCGCTGGTTCGATAAACGAGGCGTTGTAGCAGTGACGCCTCGGTCATGACATCCCTTTTGTTGCAGCTCAAGCTGCGTTCCCGCCTCACGCTGTGCCTGGCCGCCGTCGCCTTGTTGATGACCATCGCCTCCGGCGTGGGCATATGGCGCCTGCAGACGCTGGGCGACGTGGCCCAGCAGCTGGGCGGCCCCGCCGCCGAACGTGCGGTGCTGGCACGTGAACTGCACGGCATCGTCGAGATCAGCGCCTTCCGCGCCGAAGTGCTGCTGGCCAGCGACGACAAGGACCTGGCCACCCGCGTGGACGCCGACCGCAAGCGCACTTCCAAGCGCTCGGCCGAGCTGCGCAAGCGGCTGGAATCGCTGATCGACGACGAAGAATCCGGCCGCCTGATGAAGGCGCTGGACGCCGCCGGCGACCGCTTCCGCGACCTGCGCACCGCGATGGTCAAGCGCGATGCGGCCGGCGAAAAAGTGCCCGCCGCCGAACTGGAATCGCAGCTGCGCCCGGCCGCTGCCGCCTATGTGTCGGCCGTGGATGCGCTGGCCAGGCATGAAGCCCAGCTGGTGGAACAGCAGCGCGCCGATGCGCAGCGCTCGGCCCGCGAAGGCCAGGGCCTGCTGCTGGCCGGTGTGCTGGCCGGCATGGTGGCCTCGGCCGCGCTGGGCTGGGCGCTCACCGGCTCCATCCTGCATCCGCTGAACCATGCTGCCCGCCTGGCGCGCCGCGTGGCCGCCGGCGACCTGACGCCCGAGCCCGACGCCCCGCAAGGCCGCGACGAAGTCACCGGCCTGGTGGGCGAGCTGCACGCGATGCAGGGCATGCTGTCGCAGCTGGTGCGCGAGGTGCAGATCGCCAGCGACTCCATCGCCACAGCCAGCCGCGAGGTGGCCACCGGTAATGCCGACCTGAGCCAGCGCACCGAACAGACCGCCAGCAACCTGCAGGAAACCGCCAGCGCGATGGAGCAGCTCACCGGCACGGTGGCGCAAAGCGCGCAGGCCGCGACGCAGGCCAACGGCCTGGCCGGCAATGCCTCTGACGTGGCCCAGCGCGGTGGCACGGTGGTGGGCCAGGTGGTGGACACCATGCAGGCCATCAGCGCCAGCTCGCGCAAGATCGCCGACATCATCGGCGTGATCGACGGCATCGCCTTCCAGACCAACATCCTGGCGCTCAATGCGGCGGTGGAAGCCGCCCGCGCCGGCGAACAGGGCCGCGGCTTTGC
>NZ_CAXFDV010000777.1:0-8970 GCF_964001545.1 uncultured Aquincola sp. | reverse complement strand
GCCCGCTGGGCTATGACCCGGCCACCGACCTGGTGCCGCTGGCCCAGGTGGCGGTGCTGGAGTTCGTGCTGTGCGTGTCAAACGAGGTGCCGGCCGACGACCTGCGGCAGCTCACGACGTGGTTGCGCCACCAGCCGCACGCCATGGCGTGCGCCACGCCGGGCATCGGCACCGCGCCGCACTTCCTGATGGCGCGTTATGCGGCCCTGGGCGGCGTGCAGCTCACCCACGTGCCCTACAAGTCGCCGGCCGAAGTATTGGCCGCGCTGGTAGGGCGTCATGTGCCGCTGGCGGTGATGCCGCTGCCCGATGTGCAGGAAGCGGCGCAGGCCGGCCGCCTGAAGCTGATGGCCACCTTCGGCGCCCGGCGCTGGCCCTTGATGCCCGCGCTGCCCACGGTGCGCGAAGCGGGCATCGACCTGGCCGTGAGCGGGTGGCTGGGCCTGTATGCACGCGCCGGCACGCCGGGCGAGGTGCTGGCCGCCCAGCACGAAGCCGTCGCCCAGGTGCTGGCGCGGCCCGAGCTGCGCGCACGGCTGCAGCTGGCGGGCCTGCGTGTGGGCAGCCTGGATGGGCCGGGCCTGGCCCGGCTGCAGGCGCAGGAGTCGGCCTTCTGGGCCGACACCGTGCGCCGCACCGGCTTTGCGCCGGTGGCAGGCGCTTAGCTCAGCAGGTCGAACAAGGTGCGCGCCACCACCTTGGTGGCCTTGCGCAGGTCTTCCAGCACCAGGTGCTCGTCGGCACGCTTGGCATTGCTTTCCAGCACCGTGCGCGGGCCGGCGCCGTAGATCACGGCGGGAATGCCGCGCTCCACGTACAGCCGCACGTCGGTGTACAGCGGCGTGCCGCTGGTGGGAATCGGCTCGCCGAAGATCTCCTGGCCGTGCTTCTGGATGGCGGCCACCAGCGGCTGGTTGCCGGCCAGCGGCTTCATCGCGTTGGCCAGCAGCAGCCGCTTGATGTCCACCGTGATGCCGGGCAGGCCAGCCGCCGCCTCGGCGATCACGCGGCGCACCTCGGCTTCCACCTCGGCCGGGTTTTCTTCCGGGATCATGCGGCGGTCGAGCTTGAGCACCACCTTGCCCGGCACCACGTTGGTGTTGGTGCCGCCTTCGATGCGGCCCACGTTCAGGTAGGGGTGGGTGATGCCCTCCACCTTGGACGTGACTTGCTTATACAACTTGTTCTGCGCGTACAGCGCATTCAGGATGGTCACCGCACCCTGCAGCGCATCGACGCCGGTGTCGGGGATGGCCGCATGCGCCATCTTGCCGTGCACCGTCACCTCCATCTGCAGGCAGCCATTGTGGGCCGTCACCACCTGGTAGCTGAAGCCGGCGGCGATCAGCAGATCAGGCTTGGTCAAGCCCTGCTGCAGCAGCCAGCCGGGGCCCAGTTCACCGCCGAATTCTTCGTCATAGGTGAAGTGCAGCTCCACGCCGCCCTTGAGCGGCGCGCCCAGCGATTCGAGCGCCCGCACCGCGAAGATGTAGCTCGCGAAGTCGCTCTTGCTCACCGCCGCTGCGCGGGCGTAGAGCTTGCCGTCGTGCACCTCGCCGCCGTAGGGCGGGTGAGTCCAGCCTTCACCCGGGGGCACCACGTCGCCGTGGGCGTTCAGCGCGATGGTGCGGCCTTCGCCGTACTTCCGTCGCACGATCAGGTTGGTGATCGATTCCAGGCCGTAGTCCTTGACCGCGTGCGCCGGCACCGGGTGCTTCTCGGGCGCAAAGCCGAAGGCCTCCAGCAGCTGCGCGGTGCGCTCGGCATGCGGCGCGTTGTTGCCGGGCGGGGTGTCGGTGGGCACCTGCACCAGAGCCTGCAGCGTCTTCACTTCTTCATCGAAGTGGGCGTCGATCCAGGCGTCGAGTTGTTGGTAGTGGGTGGTGCTCATGCTTGGAGTTCCGTGGCAAGTTGGTCGAGCAGCTGCGCAAAGGCCTGCACGCACAGTTCGGTGTCGTCGTTGGTGATGCTTTCCAGCGGGTTGTGGCTGATGCCCGCATTGAGCCCGCGCAGGAACAGCATGGCCTGCGGCATCACCTCGTGCAGCTTCATCGCGTCGTGGCCGGCGCCGCTGGGCATGCGGAAGATGGGCAGCGACAGCGCCTGCACCGCACGTTCCCAGCGCTGCTGCCAGGCCGGGTCGCTGGGGGCGGCGGCGGCGCGCATGGTTTCTTCGGCCTTGAAGGCCACGCCGCGCCGTTCGCAGATGGCGTTGATCTCGGCCAGCACGTCGGCGGCGCATTCGTCGCGCACCTCGTTGGTGGTGGCGCGGATGTCCAGGCTGAACTGGCAACGCCCCGGCACCACGTTGATGGAGCCGGCCGGCACCTGCAGCATGCCCACGGTGCCCACCAGGTCGGGCACGCTGGCCGCGCGCTGTTCCAGGTACAGGATCACTTCGGCGGTGGCGGCGGCGGCATCGCGGCGGCGGTTCATCGGCGTGGTGCCGGCGTGGCTGGCCATGCCGGTGATCTCGCACAGGTAGCGCACGCTGCCGTTGATGGAGGTCACCACGCCCAGCGGCAGGCCCAGCTCGTTGAGCACCGGCCCTTGCTCGATGTGCACTTCCACGAAGCCGAGGTAGCCCGCCGGGTCGCGCCGCAGCAGCGGGATGTCGGCCGGGTCCAGGCCGGCGTCGGCCATCGCCTGGCGCATGGTCACGCCGTCGGCGTCCTGCTGGTCGAGCCAGCGGCCGTCGAACTGGCCGATGACCGCGCCCGAGCCCAGGAAGGTGGCCTTGTAGCGCTGGCCTTCTTCTTCGGCAAAGCCGATGACTTCCAGCCCGTAGGGCAGGCGGCGGCCGGCGCGGTGCAGCTCACGCACGCAGGCCATGGGCACCAAAATGCCCAGGCGGCCGTCGTACTTGCCGCCGTTGCGCACGGTGTCGTAGTGGCTGCCGGTGAGCAGGCAGCGCGCTGAAGGGTCGGTGCCGTGGTACACGCCCACCACGTTGCCCACGGCGTCGATGCGCACGTCGTCGAAGCCGCATTCGAGCATCCACGACTGCAGCTGCCGCGCGCAGGCCAGGTGGGCGTCGGTCAGGTAGGTGACGGTGAGCTGGCCCTGCTCGGCATAACCGGTATCGCTGTGCACGGCCAGGGCCTCGGCCCAGTCCCACACCCGATTGCCCAGCGTGGGCTCGACGCCGAACTTGTCGTTCAGCCGGATCTCGGCAATGCGGTGGATGTTGCGCAGCGCCTCGGCCAGCTCGTAGTCGGCGGGGTGGCCCAGCCGGCGCTCGAAGGTGGCGATGATCTCGCTGCGGTGCAGGCCCAGGCCGCGCGGGCCGCGCACCGCCATCACGAACGGAAAGCCGAAGCGTTCGTTGTAGGCGGCGTTCAGCTGCTGGATCTTCTCGAATTCCAGCGGCGTGCAGTCGGTCAGGCCCGCCTTGCCTTGTTCATTCGTGGATTCGGCGGTCAGCGTCTTGCTGACCATGGCCTTGCCGGCCAGCTCGGGGTGGGCGCGCACCAGGGCCAGCTGCTGGTCGTGGGCGGCATCGGTCACCACCTGCGCCAGCACCAGCTTCAGCTGGGCCAGGCTGGTGAAACCGCCGGCTGGCTTGCGGCCATGGGCCTGTTCGGCGATCCAGGGCGAGTGTTCGTACACGCCGTCCAGCAGCGCGACGAACTCGGCCTGCGAGGCTTCGTTCAGTTGGAAGAGGCTGAGCATGCTTCAGGGTCCTTCAAGGCTGTGCTCAGCGCCAGGTGTGGGCGGTGGCGGGGTTGTAGGGGTGCACCTGCTTCCAGTGGCGGGCGATGTCCACGCGGCGGGTGATCCACACCTGCTCGCGGCTGGTCACATGGTCCAGGAAGCGCTGCAGCGCCGCGATGCGGCCGGGCTTGCCCAGCAGCCGGCAGTGCATGCCGATGCTCATCATCTTGGGCCGGTCCAGCCCGTTGGGGTCGCCTTCGGCATACAACGCATCGAAGGTGTCGCGCAGGTAGGTGAAGAAGGCCTCGCCGGTGTTGAAGCCGTTGGCCTGCACGCAGCGCATGTCGTTGGTGTCCAGCGAGTAGGGCACCACCAGCATCGGCGATTCGCCGCCTTCGGTCTTCTGCACCTTCAGCCAGAAGGGCAGGTCGTCGCCGTAGTAGTCGCTGTCGTATTCGTAGCCGCCATGGTCCACCACCAGGCGGCGGGTGTTGGGGCTGTCGCGGCCGGTGTACCAGCCCACCGGCCACTGGCCACCGGTCATCTCGCGCACCACCTGCGTGCCCAGCGTGATGTGGCGTGCTTCCGTCGCTTCAGGCAGGTGCTGGTAGTGGATCCAGCGCAGGCCGTGATTGGCGATCTCGTAGCCGGCCTGCACGAAGTGCTGCACCAGCTCGGGGTAGCGCTGCATGGCCATGCCCACGCCGAAGATGGTCAGCGGCAGGCCGCGGCTCTCGAACTCGCGCAGCACGCGCCACACGCCCACGCGCGAGCCGTACTCGTACATCGACTCCATGGTCATGTGCCGGTTCTCGAAGGCCGAGGCGGTGACCATCTCCGACAGGAAGGTTTCGGTGGTCGGGTCGCCGTGCAGCGGATTGTTCTCGCCGCCTTCTTCGTAATTGAGCACGAAGGACACCGCGATGCGCGCGCCGCCCGGCCAGCGGGCATGGGGCACGTCGCGGCCGTAGCCCTTCATGTCGCGGGCATAGCCGGCGTAGGTGTGCTCGCCGGCGCGGGGGTCTTGAGGTTCAGCTTGACTCATGGCACTTCGGGTCAGGGGTGGGCGGGCGCTGCATGCGGCCGCAAGGCGGCCTGCAGGTCGGAGGTGCGCGGATGCAACCGCAGGTTGCGCTCCACGTTCGAAAGGTGGGCTTCGGTCAGCCGCACGGCCGCGCGGGCATCGCCGCGTTCCAGCGCATCGACGATGGCCACGTGCTCGTCGCGCGAGTGCTCAGCCGAATGCGACGACTGGTACATCAGCGAGATGAGCGAACTGCGCGACAGCAGGTCGGCCAGCAGCTGGGCCAGTACCTCGTTGCCCAGCATGCGGGCCAGCACCAGATGGAAGTCGCTCAGCAGCCAGGTGCGGCCGGGCACGTCGGTGCGCTGGATGGCATCGAGCTCGGCCTGCAGGTGGCCGCGCAGCTCGGCGATCTGCGCCGGCGTGATGCGGGCGCACAGCTGCTTGATCAGCGCGCCTTCGATCAGCTTGCGCGCCTCGAACACCTGGCGCGCTTCTTCCACGCTGGGCGTGGCCACGAAGGCGCCGCGTGCCGGCTCCAGCTTGACCAGCCGGTCGCGGCTGAGCTGGTTGAGTGCCTGCCGCACCAGCGTGCGCGAGACGCTGAACACGTCGGCGATCTGCTGCTCCACCAGCTTGGTGCCGGGCTGCAGCCGCCGCTCGACGATGGCGGTGGTGATGGCGTCGACGATGCGCTGGGTGCTGCTGGTTTCGCTGCCATCGGCCGCGGGCTCGGGCGGGCGCGTTTCCTGCACGGCCTGGGCCGCCTGCGCACGCCTGGTGCGTGGCGGGGTGCTCAAGGCAGTGGTGGAAGCTGGGCGGCGGGGCATGGTGCGGTCAGGGGAATCCAGGACTTGAACTGCACGCCAAAGTGTATACAGTTGAGCACACACTTCAAGCACCAATTGATCGAACGAGGAAAGAAGCAGTTCATGGCCAAGCTGACCACGCACGTACTCGATACCGCCCGCGGCGGTCCGGCGGCCGGTATGGCGGTCACGCTGTACCAGCTGGACGACGGGCTGCCCCAGCAGCTCAAGCGGGTGGTGCTCAACCACGACGGCCGCGCCGATGAACCGCTGCTGGCTGGTGACAGCTTCAAGCCCGGCCGCTACCGGCTGGTGTTCGAGGTGGCGCCGTACTTCCAGGCCATGGGCACCGAGCTGCCCGACCCGCCTTTCCTCGACCAGGTGCCGCTGGACTTCGGCATTGCCGACGCCACGGCCCATTACCATGTGCCGCTGCTGGTCAGCCCCTGGAGCTACAGCACCTACCGGGGCAGCTGACCAGGCACGAATCCTTCTTTCATTCCATCGTCGCAGTGGGCCGGCAGTTGCCGAGGCCGCGACAGCACTGACATGGCTCGCAGCGCCCGCGGTGGCGAGCCCTCGGAGGCGAGGAGACTCCGACGATGGAAGCGTATCTGTTCGACTGGCTGAACCTGCTGCTGCGCTGGCTGCACGTCATCACCGCGATCGCCTGGATCGGCGCATCGTTCTACTTCGTGATGCTGGACAACAGCCTCACACCCCCGGAAGACGAAGACCTGCTAGCGCGTGGCGTCAACGGCGAGCTGTGGGCCGTGCACGGCGGTGGCTTCTACAACTCGCAGAAGTACTTCGTGGGCCCCAAGAAGATGCCCAAGGGCAGCCTGCACTGGTCCTACTGGGAGTCGTATTCCACCTGGCTGTCGGGCTTTGCGCTCTTCAGCGTGATGTACCTGTGGCAGGCGCAGACCTTCCTGGTCGACCCCCGCGTCTTCCAGTGGTCGCAGGGCGGCGCCATCGCTGCGGCGCTGGGCTTTCTGGTGGCGGGCTGGATCGTCTACGACCTGATCTGCCGCGTGTTCGGCCGCAACAAGGACGGCTCCATTGGCGGCGACCTGCGGGTGGGCGTGCTCATCTTCCTGTACGTGTGCGCGGCCACCTGGCTGGCCTGCCACCTGTTCGCCGGCCGCGCCGCCTTCCTGCTGATGGGCGCGATGCTGGGCACCATCATGAGTGCCAACGTCTTCTTCTGGATCATCCCCGGTCAGCGCAAGGTGGTGGCCGACCTGAAGGCCGGCCGGAAGCCCGACCCCATCCACGGCCAGCGCGGCAAGCAGCGCAGCGTGCACAACACCTACTTCACGCTGCCGGTGCTGATCGCGATGCTCAGCAACCACTACGGCATGCTGTACCTGCACCCGCACAACTGGGCGGTGCTGATCGGCCTGATGCTGGTGGGCGCGATGGTGCGGCAGTTCTTCGTGCTGCGCCACCGCCACAAGGAGCGCTGGGAACTGGTGATCGTGGCCATTGGCCTGCTCATCGGCCTGGTGTTCTTCGTGGCGCCCGAACGCAGCCCGCTGCCGCCCCCGGGCGCGGCCCAGCCGGGCCAGCCGCAGCTGCAGGGCTTTGCCCGTGTCGAGCAGATCGTGACCCAGCGCTGCACCATGTGCCACAACGCGGCGCTGGCCAGCAAGGGCGTGCAGCTGCACACGGCCGATCTGATCGCCGAGCATGCGGCGCAGATCTACCAGCAGGCCGTGGTCAGCAAGCAGATGCCGCTGAACAACGCCACGGGCATCACGGCCGAGGAGCGAGAGCTCCTGGGCAAATGGTTCGAGAGCGGCGCCAAACGGGACTGATCCCAAGGCCCGCGCCACCGCGCACCTGAACCCCCGACCGGCGCCGCCGGTCGGCATCCCACCTCCCTCTGTCGAGGAGTTCGCCATGAGCCAAACCACCACGGTCCACCCGGTGGATGAAAAGCCGCGCCTGCCGCGCCTGGCCGCCCTGGGCCTGCAGCATGTGCTGGTGATGTATGCCGGTGCCATCGCGGTGCCGCTGATCGTGGGCCGCGCGCTCAAGCTGTCGCCTGATCAGGTGGCGCTGCTGATCTCGGCCGACCTGTTCTGCTGCGGCATCGCCACGCTGATCCAGAGCTGGGGCCTGACGCAGTGGTTCGGCATCCGCCTGCCGGTGATGATGGGCGTGACCTTCGCGGCCGTGGGCCCGATGGTGGCGATGGCCGAGTCCACGCCGGGCGTGGAGGGCGCCAGGGCGATCTTCGGGGCGATCATTGCGGCGGGCTTCATCGGCGTGTTCATCGCGCCGCTGGCCAGCCGCATGCTGCGGTTCTTTCCGCCGGTGGTCACCGGCACCATCATCGCGGTGATCGGCATCAGCCTGATGCGCGTGGGCATCGGCTGGGCAATGGGCGGGCCGGCCTTCCTGGCCAAGATCCCCGACCCGGCGTTCGCGGCCGGTGGCGGCACTGGGCCGGCGCCGATGATCGCCAACCCGAACTACGCAGCGCTGGACAACATGGCCATCGCGGTGTTCGTGCTGGCGGTGATCCTGCTGATCGCCAAGTACACGCGGGGCTTCGTGCAGAACATCTCGGTGCTGCTGGGCATCGTGGCGGGCGGCATCGTGGCCACGGCCATGGGCAAGATGCACTTCGACAAGGTGGCCGGCGCGCACTGGTTCGACGTGGTGCTGCCCTTCAGCTTCGGCATGCCCACGTTCGATCCGGTGCTCATTGCCACGATGGTGCTGGTGATGATCGTGACCTTCATCGAATCAACCGGCATGTTCCTGGCGCTGGGCGACCTGACGGGCCGCTGCGTGACGCCGCAGAGCCTGACCGCCGGCCTGCGGGTGGACGGCCTGGGCACCATCATCGGCGGGGTGTTCAACACCTTTCCGTACACCAGCTTTTCGCAGAACGTGGGTCTGGTGGGCGTGACGGGCGTGCGCAGTCGTTATGTGTGCGTGGCCGGCGGCATCATCCTGATGGTGCTGGGGCTGATCCCCAAGATGGCGGCGCTGGTCGAATCGCTGCCGCAGTTCGTGCTGGGGGGTGCCGGGCTGGTGATGTTCGGCATGGTGGCCGCGACGGGGGTGCGCATCCTGGCGGCGGTGGATTACAAAACCAACCGCAACAACCTCTACATCGTGGCCGTGTCGGTCAGCCTGGGCATGGTGCCGCTGGTGGCCCCGGCCTGGACGCAGCACATGCCGCATGGGCTGCATCCGCTGCTCGAATCGGGCATCCTGCTGGCCACGATCAGCGCGGTGCTGCTGAACCTCTTCTTCAATGGGGCGCAGCGGGCCAGCCTGGAAGAGACGCGGGATGCGGCGTTGGCGGCGGATGGGGGGCATTGAGGTTTGGCTGTCTGCTTGGGCTGCTTGTGCTGCTCTTGTTCGGCCGCCGTGCGGTGGGCGGGGGGCGGCGGGGCTCATGCTGGGGCGGTCGGCTTCGCCGACTCCGCTGCGGTGCTCGCGTCGAGGTCGCGCGGCGGAACT
>NZ_CAXFDV010000776.1:0-3464 GCF_964001545.1 uncultured Aquincola sp. | reverse complement strand
GCCACGCTCACCTTCAGCGAACGTGAGCTGCTGCAGCGCGCCGACTTCGACACCATGAGCCCCGACGAATGGCTGCAGGCCAAGCGCGCGCTGCGCCGCATGAAGCCGCTGTTCGAGCCAGTGGCCACCCGGCGCACGCGGCCCGCCGCACGCCCCGGCCGTGCCGACTGGCGTGCCACGCTGCAGGCCATGGCGCGCCAGGGCGGCGAGCTGCTGCAGCCGCGTTGGCGCGCACCGCGGGCGCGGCCGGCGCCGCTGGTGGTGCTGGCCGACATCTCGGGCTCGATGAGCCGCTACTCGCGCATGCTGCTGCACTTCACCCACACGCTGGCGCGGGCCGATGTGCGGGTGGAGAGCTTCGTCTTCGGCACCCGGCTGACCCGCACCACCCACCTGCTGCGCCAGCGCGACCCCGACATCGCCGTGGCCCAGGTGGTGCGCGCGGTGCAGGACTGGTCGGGCGGCACGCGCATCAGCGCCTGCCTGCACCAGTTCAACCAGCAGTGGGCCCGCCGCACGCTCAGCGGCCGTGCCACCGTGCTGCTGGTGACCGACGGCCTGGAGCATGGCCACACCGAGGCGCTGCGCTTCGAGATGGAGCGGCTGCACAAGAGCTGCCGGCGCCTGGTGTGGGTCAATCCGCTGCTGCGCTGGCAGGGCTTCGAGCCCAAGGCCGCCGGCATCCGCACCATGCTGCCGCACGTCGACCGCTTCGTGCCGGCGCACAACCTGGACAGCCTGGAACAACTCACCCGCCTGCTGGCCGACGACGCGCCAGCCGGCCGCCACTGAACAACAAGGGAGGACTTCGCGATGCAACTCACCAACCAGCAGACGCTGCCCGTCAGCCAGGCCCAGGCCTGGGAGGCGCTCAACGACATCAGCCTGCTGCAGTCCGCGATGCCGGGCTGCGAAAGCATCACGCCCACCGGCGACAACCAGTACGAGGTGCTGGTCACCGCCGCCATCGGCCCAGTGAAGGCCAAGTTCAAGGGCAAGCTCAAGCTGGCCGACCTGGACCCGCCCAACGCCTACAACATCCAGTTCGAAGGGCAGGGCGGCCCGGCCGGCCATGCCAAGGGCACGGCCGCGGTGCGGCTGGAGCCGGCCGGCCCCGACAGCACTGTGCTGCACTACACCGCCAATGCCACCGTGGGCGGCAAGATCGCGCAGATCGGCTCGCGCCTGGTGGACATGGCGGCGCAGAAGATGGCGGGCGAGTTCTTCGAGAACTTCAATGCCCAGCTGGCCGAGCGCTACAAGCCGGCGGCCGAGCCGGTGGCCGCCGCAGCGGCCGAGCCGGCGACCGAACCTGCCAAGCCCGGCGGCTTCTGGGCCTGGCTCAAGCGCCTCTTCGGGATGTCTTAAAGGGCCAGCAGCTTGTCCAGCGGCACCGTCACGGTGGCGCCGATGCGTGCTTGCGTCTGCCGGCCGCCATCGGCGTTCACGCGCAGCCAGCTCAGCTCGGGCGTGACGGTGGCGGGGCCCCACTGCCACTCGGTGCTGGCGGCCAGGCCCACCAGGCGGCCGTTGGCGCGGGCGTCGCGCGGGCTGCCCAGGTCGCCCATGCGCTGGCCGATGCGGCCGGCATGCAGCCGCAGCGAGCTGCGGCGCTCGGCGTTCAGCCAGCCCAGCGTTAGCAGCCGGCTGTCGGGTCCGGCGGCCGCGCCCAGCCAGCGGCCGCCGTGGGTGTAGCCGTCGGCATAGGCGTAGTTGCGGTAGGCGCAGCCCTTCTCGCCCGGCTGGCCCACCGGCATGCGGCAGCCGGTTTCGGCGTATTCACCGAACCAGCGGTGGCGGCCGTCGGCCGACCAGCCTTCCAGGCCCCACAGCGCCAGGTACTTCGAGGGCAGGTAGTCGGCTTCGTCCTCGCCCATCGCCTGCACATAGCCGGCGCAGCGCCAGCCGGTGGGGCAGTTGGCGCGCAGGTCGAAGCCGGCCAGCGCGTTGCCGGGGTCCGAGCCGCTGAAGCTCATGTCGCCGTTGTTGGTGCCGCGGCCGGCCAGCACCCGCAGCAGGCTGCGCAGCGACTGGTCGCGACCCTCGCCGCCCCACTGCACCATGCGCGTCAGGCCGATTTCCAGGCCGGGCAGCGGCTTGAGCGTCAGCCGGTTGCCGATCAGCACCGGGTCGGCTGGGCGGTGGGCCGCATCGGTCTGGGCGATGAAGAACTCGAAGTTCCAGGGGCCGGCCCACGACAGCCAGGGTGATTCGGACCGCGCGGCCGAGCCGCGCTGCAGGCCGATGCCGGTCATGGGCGCGGTGTTCTGGCTGAGCACCAGGCTGCTTTGCCAGCCCGGCCCCCACCAGGCCTGGCGCGACCAGGCCTGCAGCTGCCAGCCGCCGGCCTCTGCCACCAGCGCGCTGCCGTCCAGCCGCCACTCGGTGCCGTTGTCCCAGGGCGCGGTGGCACGGCCGGCGCGCACGCCCAGCTGGGCGGCCAGCCAGGGGCCTTCCACCGCAGGGCTGCGCAGCGTGGCGTGGCTGCCGGGCGTGCCGTCTTCGCCGAAACCGGCCAAGGCTTCGTCGGTGTTGCGCACCGTCAGCGTGGCGCTGCCACGGCGGGCGCGTTCCAGGCCGGCGGCCACGGTGTCGCGCGCGGCCTGCAGCGCGGCGGGCAGGCTGCCGGGCAAATGGTCAATGGCCTCCACCACCGCGCGGCGCGGCAGCGGCCAGTGGCTCAAGGGCAGTTGCAGGCCGGCTTCGTCGGCCAGCAGTTGCAGGGCGTGGCGCTCATACGGGGTCGGCGACCAGGGCAGGGAAGGTTGTGCGGCGGCACTGGCCACCGCCAGGCAAGTGACGGCGCCCACCAGCAGGGCACGCAGCGGAAAAACAGACGCAAACGACAAACAGACCCCGGTATGTGAAAAATCAACGGAGCAATCTAGCCGAATTGTTGCTAAGCAGCATCAATCGTCCGTGGGAGAGGCGGGTATCCGTGCGTACACACCACGAAGGTCAATATTGGCGATTGACGGACCCATCGCAGCCCCCGTCACGACAGCGTCACACGCGGCGGGCAGCGTGCCCGGGTGTTCCCTGACCGCCTGGCCGCCATGAACGACCGCACCGAAGACGCCCAACTGCTGCCCTTGCAGCGCATGCACCTCGACCTCATCGACAGCTACGACGAAGAGCTGGAAATGGCGATCGATGACGGCGACGACGCCCACGACCCCGAGGCCAAGGCCCTGCGGCGCCTGTACTTCCGCGAGCTGTTCCGGCTGCAGGGCGAGCTGGTGAAGCTGCAGGACTGGGTGGTGGCCCAGCGGCAGAAGGTGGTGATCCTGTTCGAAGGCCGCGACGCGGCCGGCAAGGGCGGCGTGATCAAGCGCATCACCCAGCGGCTGAACCCGCGTGTGTGCCGCGTGGCCGCGCTGCCCGCGCCCAACGACCGCGAGCGCACCCAGTGGTACTTCCAGCGCTACGTGAGCCACCTGCCGGCGGCCGGCGAGATCGTGCTG
>NZ_CAXFDV010000775.1:0-2906 GCF_964001545.1 uncultured Aquincola sp. | reverse complement strand
GCGGCCTGTTCGCTGGAGGCCTGGCTCAGCGATTGCGCGGTGGCGCTCACCTCTTCCGAGGCGCTGGCCAGGGCCTCGGCCACCGAGTTGACGTCGGCCACCACGCGGCCCAGTTGTTCGCAGCTCTGGTTGACGTAGGTCTTGAGCTCCACGTACACGCCTTCGTAGTCCTTCTCGATGCGCTGGTGCAGGTCGCCTTCGGCCATCGCGCGGGTCACCCGCACCACGTCGGCGATGCTGCTGCCGGTGGCCTGCATCATGCGCTGCATGGCCTGCAGCAGCTGGGCCGTTTCATCGTGGCCGCTGGTCTCCAGTCGCACCGACAGGTCGCCCTTGGCAATCTGGCCGGCGGCCTCCACCGCGCGGCTCAGCGGCCGGGTGACGCTGCGGCTGATGAGCACGCCCAGCAGCACGCCCAGCAACACGCCGGCACCCACAACGGCCAGCATGGCGTTGCGGCTGCTGTCGTAAAGGGCTTCCACCTCGTCGATGGCGGCCTGGGCGCGCTTTTCCTTCTGGTCGGTCAGCTCGCTGAGCACGCTGTCCAGCGCATCGGCCTTTTCGCGCACGTTGGCCAGCGAAGCCACCAACTCGTCGCTGCGTTCGGCCAGCCTGGTGCGTGCGGCCAGGTCCATCGCATGCTTCATGTCGGCCTGGTAGGCGTCCCAGGTCTTGTAGGCGCCCGCGAACAATTCCTTGGCCCGGTCGGTGACGAACAGCGGGCGCGCCAGGTCCAGGCGCTCCTTGGCTTCGGCGCTGTACTTGGCGATGGCGGCCTGGTGGCGCTGCCGTTCTTCCTGCGTGGTGGCCAACAAAAAGTTGGATCGCGCGCGGCCGATGGCGATGAGCTGGATGTTGGCTTCCTTGATGTGCGACAGCCCCATCAGCTCATGGCTGTACATGGTTTCGGCCAGGTCGTTCATGCGCGCCGCGTTGTGCAGCGCCACACCCCCCACCACACCGCTGATGCCGGCCACCACGAGAAAGCCGGTGATCAGCCGGGTGCCGATCCTGAATCTGGACAACATATGGTTCCTTGCAAGAACAACAAAGGTGCCGAGCCGGTCTGACGCCGGTCTGGCGTGTCACATATGTCGGCCCCGTGGGGCGGGCCTTGAGACCAATGGCCACCTTTGGCGCGGCCCGCGCCGCAGATGACGCACTTGTCATCGCGCCGTCAGCCCGCCGTGCCGGTGGCGTTTCTAGAGTGGGCGCATGGACCCGATCGATCTTTCGCTGCCTGCCCCCTGGACCCAGCGCCGGCGCCTGGTGACCGAACGCACCGAAGACCCGCGCCTGCCCTTCAAGGTGCGGCTCAAGGGCCACCGCCAGGTGGCGGGCCTGGGCGCGACCGAGGCCGAAGCGATGCGCAATGCACGGCTGTCGTGGGAGCTGGGGCGCCTGGCGCGGCAGCGGTAGCGGCGGGGGCGCAATTTGCGCTCAAGTGCGTCGCACGGCTGCCGATATGGCTGAAGCCGAGCTGTACGGTGACCACAAGGTGCGAACGCCATGTCCCAACCCCTTCCTCATCGTCCGGCTCTGTGGCCGGGCGTTGCCGCCTGCAGTTTGCTGCCCCTGATCACTGCCGCGGCCGGGCTGGCCGGCTGGCTGGCCCCGGGACCCGCGCTGGCGCTGGCCGCAGTCACCGCACTGCTGGCCGCTGCTTTCACGGCCTGGCGCCTGCATGGCCTGCAGGCGCAGGCATCGGCCCGCCAGCAACAGGCCGATCAGGTGCTGTCCTCGCTGCTGTCCGAAGCCGGGCGCATGGCCCGCGAACATGAGGCCGGCGACATCGACGCGGTGATGCGCACCGACGCCTTCGATGGCCCCGCCCGCGCGCTGGCACACACCGTCAACGAACTGGTGGGTAGCCACATCGCGGTCAAGAAGCAGGCCCTGGCCGTGGTGCTCAAGTTCGGGCAGGGCGACTTCAGCGCGCCGCTGGCGCCGCTGCCGGGCAAGAAGGCCTTCATCAACGACACCATCGAGCAGGTGCGTGGCAACCTCACCGGCCTGGTGGCGGAGCTGAACCACATGTCGCGCGAGCACGACCTGGGCGACATCGACGTGGTGATCGACACGCGGCGCTTTGCCGGCGACTTCCGCACCATGGCCGAAGGCATCAACCAGATGGTGGCCGGCCACATCGCCGTGAAGAAGAAGGCCATGGCCTGCGTGGCCGAGTTCGGCCGCGGCAACTTCAGCGCGCCGCTGGACAGCTTCCCGGGCAAGAAGGCCTTCATCAACCAGACCATCGAGCAGGTGCGCGCCAACCTGCAGGCGCTGATCCAGGCCACGCAGCACCTGGCCGCCAGTGCCGCGGCCGGTCGCCTGGAAGTGCGGGCCGATGCCACGCAGCACCATGGCGATTTCCGCCGCATCATCGAAGGCATGAACCAGACGCTGGACACCGTGGTGGTGCCGGTGCAGGAAGTGGCCCGCGTGCTCAAGGCGATGGAAGGCGGCGACCTGACCCAATCGGCCCATGCCGACAGCGGTGGCCAGTTGAAGGACTTGTGCGACAGCCTCAATGCCACGGTGGCCAAGCTGTCCGAAGTGGTGGCCGGCGTGAGCATGAGCGCCGAGACCCTGATGCATGCGGCCGGCGAGGTCAATGCCACCGCCCAGTCGCTGAGCCAGGCCGCCACCGAGCAGGCCGCGGGCGTTGAAGAAACCAGCGCCTCGGTCGAGCAGATGACGGCTTCCATCGGCCAGAACACCGACAACGCCAAGATCACCGACGGCATGGCCAGCAAGGCCGCCAGCGAAGCCGCCGAAGGCGGCGAAGCGGTCAAGGCCACGGTGAGCGCGATGAAGCAGATCGCCCACAAGATCGGCATCATCGACGACATCGCCTACCAGACCAACCTGCTGGCACTGAACGCCGCCATCGAAGCGGCGCGTGC
>NZ_CAXFDV010000774.1:0-5318 GCF_964001545.1 uncultured Aquincola sp. | reverse complement strand
GGCTTCCACCGCGGCATTGAGCGCCAGGATGTTGGTCTGGAAGGCGATGCCGTCGATGGTGCCGATGATGTCGGCGATGCGCCTGGACGAGTCCTGGATGCCGCGCATGGTCTCCACCACCTGGTTCACCGCCTCGTGCCCGCCCAGGGCCGCGGTGCGGGCGTTCTGGGCCAGGTCGTTGGCCTGGGCCGCATGGTCGGAGGTTTGCCGCACCGTGCCGCCCAGCTGCTCCATCGAGGCGGCGGTTTCCTGCAGTGCGGCGGCCTGCCGTTCGGTGCGCACCGACAGGTCCTGGTTGCCGCCGGCAATCTCGACCGTGGCCAGCGCCACTTCATCGGCACTGCGGCGCACGTCGCCGATCACCTGGCTCAGCGCGCCGCAGGTGGTGTTGAGCGTGGCCAGCAGCGCCGACACCTCGTCGCCGCCATCGGCACGCGCCCGCACCGTCAGGTCGCCCTGGCCGATGTGGCGCGCCAGGCGTTCGGCCTCGCGCAGCGGCCGCGTCATGCTGCGCACCAGCCAGGCGGCCACCCAGGCGGTGAAGGCCAGAGCCACCAGCGCGGCCAGGCCCATCACCCAGCCGACGCGGATGAGCTGGCCGCCCACCGCGTTCTCGCGGGCTTCCAGGCTGGCGTTCATGCGCTCGGCCAGCTTATCGAGCGCGGTGAAGAAGGGCGCCATCATCGGCGTCATCTCTTCATCGGCCGCGAAGGCGGCCTCGGCCTGCTTGCCTTCCACCAGCATGCGGCCGATGCGCTGCACGCCCGCGGCATAGGTCTTCTGGCGCTTGATCACCTCTTCGGCCAGCTGTGCGGTGTCGGCATCGTGGTCGGCCAGCAGGCGCTGCAATTGCGCCAGGCCTTCGACGATGCGGGCATTGCGCGCCTCGATGCCCTGCATCAGCTGTTTTTGCTGCTTCTCGCTGGGCGACAGCAGCGCCTGCAGGCTGTCCATCGCACTTTGCCGGGCCAGGTGCTGGACGTTGCGGGCCAGCTCCATCAGCGTGCGCTCCTGCGCCGCCGACTGGGTGGCCCGGCCGACCTGCCACAGTGCGATGCCCGAGGCACCCAGGGCGCCGACCAGCGCCAGGGCGCACAAGCCCAGCGCCAGCCAGACGCGGGCACCGATGGAAAAACGTTTGAGCGACAACACGGGGCACCTGCGGGTGGCGTGAGGTGCGGCGGCTCAGCCGCCCAGCTCGCTGACCAGCTCCTGGCAGCGCGTGATGCGCTCGCGCTGGATGCCGCCGGCCAGCTTGCGCGCCTCGTCGTCACGCCCGGCCAGGATGGCCGGCACCAGGTCGTTCTCGCGCGTTTTCTTGAACGCGGCCCAGGTGTCGTTCAGTTCCTTGAACTGCGCCTCCTTGCCGGCGGGGGCCTTCATCTTGGTCAGCCGGGCGCTCACCGCATCGGCGGTGTCCTTGACCAGCTTTTGCTGGTCGGCGCCGCGCTTGTCCTTGTTGGTCAGCATGGTCACCAGCGACTCACGCGCGGCACTGAGCTGACCACGCAGTTCGCTGAACTCATTGGCATGGGCGGGCAGGGCGACAGGCAGCACGGCCAGCGCGGCCAGCAGCGACACAAGGGCACGACGGATCATGGACAGCTCCAGCTCAGGTTGAACAGGCGCCCGAAAGGGCGCGGTCTGGCAGCTGTATCGGCGGGTGAGGAACTGACTTGAATGCGCTTGCAGTGATCATGAAAGTCATCTATGACTGAACCGCCTCGCGCCGGGTGTGTGCCCAGTCTGCAGGTTCACAGCCCCAGCTCGGACAGCCCGGGATGGTCGTCCGGGCGGCGGCCGAGGGGCCAATGGAACTTGCGCTCTTCGGCCCGGATCGGCCGGTCGTTGATGCTGGCGTGGCGGTGGGTCATCAAGCCGCTGTCGTCGAACGCCCAGTTCTCGTTGCCATGGCTGCGGAACCAGTGGCCCGCGTCGTCGTGCCACTCGTAGACGAAGCGCACCGCGATGCGGTGCCCCTCGAAGGCCCACAGCTCCTTGATCAGGCGGTAGTCCAGCTCGCGGGCCCACTTGCGCTCGAGCAGGGCCTGCGCCTCGGCACGGCCACGAGGAAACTCCACCCGGTTGCGCCAGACCGTGTCAGCGCTGTAGGCCAGCACGATGCGCGCAGGGTCGCGGCTGTTCCAGGCGTCTTCGGCCAGGCGAATCTTCTGGATCGCGGTGTCGCGGGTGAACGGGGGCAGCGGAGGGCGGGTGTCCATGGCAATAGCCTTGAGCAAAGGGGTCATGAGAAGCCGCAGACCGACGGCAGGTAGACAGATCTGTCTACGTGCCGATTGTGTGGCAGGTAGACAAGTCTGTCTATAGTCTGGGCATGAGCCAGATCTCCAACGTCGGCGCCGGCGACCTTTCCGCCAGGGACCGCATCCTGCACACCGCGCACGACCTCTTTTATGCCGAGGGACTGCGCGCCACCGGCATCGACCGCGTGATCGCCGAAGCCGGCGTCACCAAGGTGACCTTCTACCGGCACTTCCCGAGCAAGAACGAGCTCATCCTGGCCTACCTGAACCTGCGCCACGAACGGTGGATGGGCTGGTTCACCGAGGCCTTGCAACGCCACGGCGGCGCCACCAAGGGCGTTCAGGTGCTGGTGCCCGTGATGAAGGAATGGTTCCGCGGGGAGGCGCTCGGGCAGTTCCGCGGCTGCGCGTTCCTGAACGGCGTGAGCGAACTGGGGCCGGCCCTGCCGGCCGTCATTGAGCTGACCCGCCAGCACAAGCAGGCGATGACCGCCGCCATCGAGGCCTTGCTGCCACCCGCAGGCCCCCGCAAGCGCACGGCCGAGGCGCTGGCCACCGCGCTGGACGGCGCCATCGTGCATTCGCAATACACCGCCGAGCCGGCGCCCGCGCTGCGCGCGCTGCAGTTCATCGTCGACCGCGCCGTCAGCCCGCCTTGATCGAGAAGCGCCGGATGATCTCGGCGTAGCGCCTGGACTCGTTGCGCATGCGCTCGGCAAAAGGGGCCGAGGGCATGGCCACCAGGTCGGTGCCCAGGGCGGTCAGCCGTTGCTGGGTGTCGGGCTTTCGCAGCACCGCGAACACCGCCTTCTCCAGCGCCTGCACCACCTCGGCCGGTGTGCGGGCGGGCACCAGCAGGCCGTACCAGGCCAGCAGGTCTTCGTCGCGCAGCAGGTTCGCCGCTTCGGCGATGGTCGGCACCTCCGGCAGCAGCGGCGAGCGCCGGGGCTGCGTCACCGCCAGCGCCACCAGCTTGCCCGAGGCCACGTGAGGCAGCACCGGCGGTGCGCCCACCAGGGCCAGGCTGCATTCGCCGCCCAGTGCGGCAATGGTGGCCGGGCCGGCGCCGCGGTAGGGCACATGCAGCAGGTCCAGGCCGGTCTGCGCCCGCAGCAGTTCCACCGCGATGTGCTGCGGCGTGCCGTTGCCCGGCGTGCCGATGGACAGGCCGGCGGGCGCCTTGCGCGCCGCGGCCAGCGCCTCCTTCACCGTGCGGGCGCCCAGTGCGCTGCCGGCCACCAGCACATTGGGTGACTGCGACACCAGCGCCACGGGCGTGAAGTCCGTGAGCGGTGCATAGGCCGCCCGGCCTTGCAGCGTGGGCGTGATCGTCAGTTCGGGGTTGCCGGCCAGCAGCACGGTGTAGCCGTCGGGCGTGGCCTTGGCCACCAGCTCCGCGCCCAGCATGCCGCCCGCGCCACCGCGGTTGTCGACGTTGAAGGGCTGCTTCAACTCATCGGCCAGGCCCTGGGCCACCAGCCGCGCCACGGCATCGATGCCGCCGCCGGCCGCATAAGGCACGACCATGCGCACCGGCGCCGTCGGCCAGGCCTGGGCGCGGGCAGGGCCGGCCCAGGCAGAAAAAGCCAGTGCGCCCAGCGCACCGAGGGTGGTTCGACGTTGCATGCGCCTGTCTCCTTGTGGTTTGTGATGCGCATCAATCGATGATGCGTCCCGGGTTGAGCAGGCCCTGCGGGTCCATCGCCTGCTTGAGCCGTCGCATCAGCGCCAGCTCTTCCGGTGTGCGGGTGGTGCCCAGCCAGGGCTTTTTCATGCGGCCGATGCCGTGTTCGGCGCTGATGCTGCCGCCCCGGCCGCGCAGCGCCGCATAGGCGATCTCGTCGACCTGGTGCAGGCCTTGCGCATCCACCGGGCCGCTGATCAGGTGCACGTTGTTGTCGCCCAGGTGGCCCAGGAACAGGTGTTCGGCCTGCGGCAGCGCGCGCTGCAGCGCGGCCTCGACCTCGTTCATCCAGGGCTCGGTCTGCGACCAGGGGATGCTCACGTCCAGCGGCGCCATCGGCTTGAGGTGGCCGATGACCTCGGGAATCGACTCGCGCAAGCGCCAGAAGGCGGCGCGGTGTGCTTCGCTGGCCGCGAAGGCCGCGTCCACCACGCCGCCGGCCTCCATCGCTTCGGCCAACACCTCCTGCAGCGCCTCGTCCATCGACGTGCCGGGCGCGCCGGCCGCTTCCACCAGCACATGCCAGCGGGCTGCGCTGCCCAAGGGCGCCGCCTGGCCGGTGAGCGAAGCCGCCAATGCCACGAAGCGGCCCGACATGAACTCGAAGGCCTGCAGCGTGTGGCCCAGACGGCGGCGCAAAGCCCGCAGCAGCAGCGGCAGGGCCTCGAAGCGGTCCAGCGCCACCCAGGCGGCCGCCGGCTGCCCGGTGGGCGGGTGCAGGCGCAGCACCAGCCGCGTGATGATGCCCAGCGTGCCTTCCGAGCCGATGAACAGGAAGCGCGGATCGAGTCCGCTGCTGTTCTTGACCAGCCGGCTGAGGCTGTTGACCACCGTGCCGTCGGCCAGTACCGCCTCCACGCCCAGCACCGCGTCGCGCATGGTGCCGTAGCGCAGCACGCGGGTGCCGCCGGCATTGGTGGAGGCATTGCCGCCCACCTGGCAGGAGCCCCGCGCACCCAGGTCGACCGCGAACTGCCAGCCTGCGGCCATGGCGGCCTCCTGCACCGCCTGCAGCGTGGCGCCGGCCTGCACCCGCATGACGCCTTCCAGCGCATCCACCTCCTCGATGGTGTTCATGCGCTCGAGGTTGATGACGACGTCACCCGCGTCAGGCACCGCGCCGCCGGCCAGGCCGGTCATGCCGCCCTGCACGGTGATGCGCCGGCCTTCGGCTGCGCAGCGCCGCACGATGGCAGCAACGGCCTGGGTATCCAGCGGGCGGTGCAGCTCGGCGGGTGCGCCGCCGACCAGGCCGCTCCAGTCGCGCAGGTAGCGCTCGTCGATGGCGGTTCCCGTCAGCGCCGGGGCGGTCATGCGGCCACCGGCGCGGGCGTGGAGGTGGAAGAGCCCAGCCGGTGCGCGGCGTCTGC
>NZ_CAXFDV010000773.1:0-3589 GCF_964001545.1 uncultured Aquincola sp. | reverse complement strand
GTCGATCTCCCAGCTGCTGACGGCCAGGCCCGCGCGCCATTGGCTGGTGGTGACGGCGCGGCGCGTCACGCTCAGATCAGCCGGCGTGCGGCCGCGCGTGGCGTCTGCCGACAGCGCCAGCGTGGGCAGGCTGGCGCTGCGCTGCACGCCGTACAGCGCCTGCGCTTCCTGCAGCCGCAGCACGGCCAGGCGCAGGTCGTGGTTCTGCGCCAGTGCCTGGTCGATCAGCGGGCGCAGCGTGGCATCGCTGAAGTAGTCCTGCCAGGCGAGTGCGGTGGCCGACGAGGGCGCGGCATCAGGGCTCGTGTCGTAGTGGTCCGGCAGTTGTGCCTCGGGCGCGGCGTAGGGCGGCGCCGGCGAGGCACAACCGGCCAGCAGCGCAGCCGCGGCCAGCGCGGACAGACAGCGGTGGCGCATCGTCATCCCAGGATGTGGTGGCCGCCGTCCACGTACAGCGTGCTGCCGGTGATGGCCCGTGCGCCGTCGCCGGCCAGGAAGGTGCACAGGGCCCCCACGTCTTGCAGCGACACCAGCCGGCGCAGCGGTGCGCGCTGCACTGCATCGGCCAGCAGGGCGTCGAACTGCGGAATGCCCGAGGCCGCGCGTGTGGCCAGCGGCCCCGGCGAGACGGCATTGACGCGGATGCCGCGCGGCCCCAGCTCGGCCGCCAGGTAGCGCATGCTGGCCTCGAGCGCGGCCTTCACCGGGCCCATCACGCCATAGCTGGGAATCACCTCTTCGGCGCCCACGTAGCTCATGGTCATCAGGCTGCCGCCCTCGGGCATCAAGGGCTCGGCCAGGCGCGCCATGCGGGCGAACGAATGGCACGAGATGTCCATCGCCCGCAGAAAGCCCTCGCGCGAGCAGTCGGTCACCCGGCCATGCAGGTCGCTCCTGGGCGCAAAGGCGATGGAGTGCAGCACGAAGTCCAGCCGGCCCCACTGGCGCGTGATGGCCTCGAACACCGCTTCCATCTGGCCCGGCTGTTCCACGTCCAGCTGCAGGGTGATGGGCGCTTTCAGCTGCAGGGCCAGCGGCTCGACGAAGGGTCGGGCCTTGTCGTTGAACCACGTGACGGCCAGCTCGGCCCCGGCGGCCGCAAAGGCCTGCGCGCAGCCCCAGGCGATGCTGTGTTCGTTGGCGATGCCGACGACCAGGCCCTTGCGGCCCTGCAGTGACGGTGTGGCGGTGGACATGGCTCAGCGCTCCATCACGTAGTGGCCGGGCGCGGCGCCCAGGTCGGTGCTCCCGGGCAGGCCCAGGCGCGGCGGCTTGCGCTGCGGCCCTGAATGGGTAGCCAGCCATTGCTGCCAGGCCGGCCACCACGAACCCTCATGCAGCATGGCCGCGGCCTGCCATTCGTCGGGTGCCAGGTAGGCACCGTCGGCCGGCCGCGTGAGCTGCCGGTAGTGGCGGTGCGAGCCGGCCACCGGCGGATTGACGATGCCGGCGTTGTGGCCACCGCTGGTCAGCACGAAGGTGATCTCGGCCGGGCTCAGGAAGTGCAGCTTGTGCACCGAGCGCCAGGGCGCCACGTGGTCGGTCTCGGTGCCCACCATGAAGCTGGGCCAGCGCAGACTGCCCAGAGACACCGGCCGCCCGCCCACCGGGTAACGGCCTTCGCTCAGATCGTCGTCCAGGAACAGCCGGCGCAGGTACTGCGAGTGCATCCGGGCCGGCATGCGGGTGGCGTCGGCGTTCCAGGCCATCAGGTCGTTCAGGGTCTCGGCCTCGCCCAGCAGGTAGCTGTTGACCAGGCGCGACCACAGCAGGTCGTAGGAGCGCAGCATCTGGAAGGCGCCGGCCATCTGGCGGCTGTCCAGGTAGCCGGTTTCGCTCATCTGGGCTTCCAGCAGGCTCACCTGGCTGTCGTCGATGAACAGGCCCAGCTCGCCCGGCTCGCTGAAGTCGGTCTGCGCCGCGAAGAAGGTGGTGGTGGCCAGGCGATCATCGCCATCGCGCGCCATGGCCGCCGCCGCGATGGCCAGCAGCGTGCCGCCCAGGCAGTAGCCGGCCGCATGCACCGGCGTGCGCGGCACGATGCGTTGCACCGCCGCCAGCGCCGCGAAGAAACCCTGGTCGAGGTAGTCGTCCATGCCCAGGTCGCGCTCGGCCTCGCCGGGGTTCTTCCAAGAGATGCAGAACACCGTGTGGCCGTGGTCCACCAGGTGGCGCACCAGCGAGTTGTGCGGCGACAGGTCGAGGATGTAGTACTTCATGATCCAGGCCGGCACCAGCAGCACCGGCTCGGCATGCACGGTGGGCGTGCTGGGCTGGTACTGGATCAGCTCCATCACCCGGTTGCGCAGCACCACGCGGCCGGGTGTCACCGCCACCTCATGGCCGGGGCGGAAGGCTTCGGTGCCCTCGGGCGGGCTGTGGCTGGCCAGGCGCTGCAGGTCCTGCAGCCAGCGCTGCGCGCCGCGCAGCAGGTTCAGGCCGTGCTCGTCGCGTGTCTGCTTCAGCGCCACCGGGTTGGTGGCCAGCTGGTTGCCGGGCGAGGCCATGTCCAGCCATTGCCGGGCCCAGAAGGCCACCAGCTTTTCATGGTGGGGCGACACGCCGGCCACGCCATGGGTGGCCGCGTCCCACCATTGTTCGGAAAGCAGGAAGGCCTGATGCCACAGGCTGAAGGGCCAGTCGCGCCAGCCGGGCGCGGCAAAGCGACGGTCCTGCACCGGCGTGGGCACCTCGGCGCGTTGGGCGCCGGCGGCCAGCCGCTGCGCATAAAAGCCGGCCAGCGATTGCGCCTGCGCCATGGCCAGTTGCACCAGCTCGATCTGCTTGCCGGGTGAAGCGGCCAGGTGCAGCCGCCAGTCCTGCCAGGCCAGCAGCAACGCGGCGGGAGACAGCGAGCCGGTGAATTGGGCCAGCGTGGCGCGAGCCAGGGTGTCGAGGTGGCGGGCCGGTGCTTCTTCGGTCATGGGCGGGCGTGGCGGTACGGCATGCGGCCAATCTATGCAGCCACGCCCCGGGCGGGTTTGATCTGGATCACTAAAAACCGGATGGTCGGTTTCCAGCACGGGGAGAACCCGGTGACGGCCGCCCCAGCGCTGCACACAATCTTCGGCATGAGCCTTCATGCGATTGCCACCGGCACGCCGCGCCGCCGGCTGCCGGCCACCACACGCCATGCGCAGATCGTGGACGCGGCGCTGCAGGTGTTTGCCGACAAGGGCTATGCGGCGGCCCGCATCGACGACATCGCGGCCGCGGCCGGTTTGTCCAAGGGCGGCATCTACACCCACTTCAAGAGCAAGGAAGAGATCTTCGAGGCCTTGCTCACCCGCGTGCTGCAACCGCCGCGGCCGGCCGAGGTGCCCCGGCCCGAAGACCTGCAGGTGACGCCGCAGGTGCTGGTGCTGCGGGTGATCGACCCGCTGTACGACCGTGTGGCCCAGCCCGAGGTGCTGGCGGTGCTGCGGCTGCTGCTGGCCGAAGGCGAGCAGGCTCCGCAGGCCGTGGGTCGCTGGATGGCCGCCGCCATCGACCCCTGCCATGCCGAACTCGAAGCCCTGGTGCGCACCGGCGTGGCCCAGGGCCTGCTGCACGACGGCGTGCCCGCGCGTGCGCCCCGCCTGCTGCTGGC
>NZ_CAXFDV010000772.1:0-2144 GCF_964001545.1 uncultured Aquincola sp. | reverse complement strand
CGGCTTCAAGCTGCCCTGGAACAAGGACGACGCCGCCAACCAGCCGCCCGCCGTCGTCACCGCCCAGGCCAGCCCGGTGGCGGCCGCCGTCGCGCCGGCCGCGCCCATCGCGCCCACCACGGCGCCCAACTTCCGCGCCATCGTGCAGCAGGCCGGCCCGGCCGTGGTCGGCGTCACGGTGGAAGGCATGCGCAAGACCAGTGCCGAAGACGACCCGATGGCCCAGTTCTTCCGCGGCTTCCCGGGCTTCCAGCAGCGCGCCCCGCGCGGTGGTGAAGTGCCGTTCCGCGGCCAGGGCTCGGGCTTCATCGTCAGCGCCGATGGCCTGATCCTCACCAACGCCCACGTGGTCGATGGTGCCAAGGAAGTGACCGTCAAGCTGCAGGACCGGCGCGAGTACCGCGCCAAGGTGCTGGGCAGTGACAAGGCCACCGACGTGGCCGTGCTGCGGGTGGATGCGAAGAACCTGCCGACCGTGCGCCTGGGCGACCCCAAGCAGCTGCAGGTCGGCGACCCGGTGCTGGCCATCGGCGCCCCGTACGGCTTCGAGCAGACGGCCACGCAAGGCATCGTCAGCGCCAAGGGCCGCTCGCTGCCGGGCGATGCCTTCGTGCCCTTCATCCAGACCGACGCGGCGGTCAACCCCGGCAACTCCGGCGGCCCGCTGTTCGACGCCAGCGGCAGCGTGATGGGCATCAACGCGCAGATCTACTCGCAGACCGGCGGCTACCAGGGCCTGGCCTTTGCCATCCCCATCGACGTGGCGCTCAAGGTCAAGGACCAGATCGTGGCCACCGGCAGCGCGCAGCATGCACGGCTGGGCGTGGTCATCCAGGACCTGTCGGCGCCGCTGGCCGAGTCCTTCGGCTTGCCGCGGCCCGATGGCGCGCTGGTGGCCCAGGTGGCGCCCGGCAGCCCGGCCGCCTCGGCGGGCCTGAAGGCCGGCGACGTGATCACGCAGATCAACGGTGAGGTCATCGAGCGCTCGGGCTCGCTGTCCAGCCGCATCGGCCTGTCGTCGCCGGGGGACAAGGTCAAGCTGCAGGTGTGGCGCGACAAGTCCTCGCGCGACCTGGAAGTCAAGCTGGCCCGTGCCGACGACCCCGACCAGCAGGCCGCCAATGCCCAGGGCGACGTGGAGCCCGGCAAGCTGGGTCTGGCGCTGCGGCCGCTGAGCCCGCAGGAGCGCCAGCAAAGCGGCCTGCAGGACGGCCTGGTGGTGGAACAGGCCGCCGGCCCGGCCGCCCATGCCGGCGTGTCGCCGGGCGACGTGCTGCTGGCCGTCAATGGCCAGCCGGTGCAGTCGATCGAGCAGGTGCAGGGCGTGCTGAAGAATAAGCCCAAGAGCGTGGCGCTGTTGATCGAGCGCCAGGGCGAACGCATCTTCGTGCCGGTGAAGCTGGGCTGATCTCGGCGCTGCGCGCTGCCTGCCCATCAGGCCTCGCGTGGCGATCCGTTGAACCCGCTTCAGCTACCGCGGCGCCTGCTCAACCCAGGCGCCGCGGCTTTTGGGTTGCCCCCTCAGGCCGCCAGCCGCCGCATCAGCCGACCCGGCGTGGCCGGCCAGCCCACGCGGCCGAACCAGGCGCCGCCGGCGGTGGTGAAGGCGTTCATCAATCCATAGACCACCAGCGCCACGCCCTGCGCCAGGAACACGCCGGCCAGGCCCGCCTGCCAGCGCAGCGCCAGCCAGCCGCCTACGCCGGCAATCGCCAGCCGGGCCAGGTTGCCCATCACCGGCCAGCCCAGCCGGCCGGCCCCCTGAGAGGCGAAGTACAGCACCAGCCCGAGGCCGAAGAAGCCGTACAGCGGCCCCACGGTGCGCAAGTACAGCGCGCCGGCTTCCAGCATGGCCGGGTCGTGGTCGAAGAGGCGCAGCCAGGCATGCGGCCACAGCGCCGCCGCCACGCCGATGGTCTCGGTGATCAGCACCGCCAGGCCGGCGCCCACCCAGGTGGCGCGCAAGGCCCGCTCGCGCTGGCCGGCGCCCATGCAGGTGCCGACCATGGCCACGAGCGGTCCGCCCAGGCCGAACACCAGCGGCACAAGCAGGTATTCCAGCCGCGAGGCGGTGCCGTAGCCGGCGATGGCCGCCGCGCCGAAGCGGCCCACCAGCGCGGTGGCGATGCCGATGGCCACGTTGG
>NZ_CAXFDV010000771.1:0-1963 GCF_964001545.1 uncultured Aquincola sp. | reverse complement strand
AGCATCGACGCCCTGGTGGCCGCCGTGGTGCGCGCCGCCAGGCCGGGTGACCATGTGCTGTGCATGAGCAATGGCGGCTTCGGCGGGGTGCACGACAAGCTGCTGAAGGCGCTGAATAAGGGTTGAACGGCAGGCGGCGCCGACTGCACGGCGCCGCATTTGCATGGTCAGCCCCTGACCATCGTCGCGCGCAGCGCCTCGCTCAGCGTGCTCAGGCTCTCTTGCAGGTGAGCCCGGGTCTCGGGTGACAACCCGTTGCGCCCTGCGCTGGCCTTGAGCTGCGCCTGCAGTTCCACCGCCTGCATGCGCACCAGGCTCATCGCGTCGGCCGGCAGGTCGCTGGGCTTGGTGAGCAGGGCCTGCACACGCTTCAAGTGCTGGCGCTGCAGGTTGCGGCGCATGCCGTCGATCTCGCCGCCCTGCTTCAGCTCGCGCCAGATGCTGGACTGCAGCGTGCCGTACACCTCGTTCAGCGTCAGCGCGCCGGTGCGTTCACGCGCGCTCAGGTAGGCCGGCAGGTCCAGCACCCGTTGCGCGGTGCCGGCAGCCATCAGGCGGTCCAGCGCCTGGGTCTGCAGGCCCAGCACCAGCGTCGGGATGCTCACCGGCTGGCCGCGCTCCCATTCGTTGAAGTCGGGGCTCAGGCTGGCCAGGAACTCGGGGCGGAAGCGGAAGCTGTCCACGCTGAACACGCTGTCGGCCAGGAAGCGCAGCGCCTCGCGCTGGCGGGCCGGGTCCACCGGCTTGTAGGTGGGTCGGCCGGTGGTGCCGGGCAGGTCGCGCTGGATCACCATGCCGCCCACGTACTTGGCGGTCAGCTGCGGAATGTCGCGCAGCTGGCGGAAGCCGCTGGCCAGCACGCGCCGCTCGCGCAGCGGGTCGTCGCCGGGCCTGGCGCCGCGGGTCTGCACCCGGTCCCACAGCTCGCGCGACAGCGCAAAGCGCTTGCGGTACCAGCCCAGCGGGTCGTCGCCCAGGTCGAAGCGGTTGGTGTAGGGGTCGATGCCGCCGCCCAGGCCGGCGTCGGCGTCGGCATCGTCGGCGTAGGCCAGTTGCGGCTCGGTGCTGCGCGCGGCGATGCGGCCCAGCTCCTGCGGCTCCTGCTCGGCCGCGAAGGGCTTGTAGGCGTACTCGATGGCCCAGTAGTCGTAGGCGCCCAGCGTGGGCGTCACGTAGTCGCCCTGGCGTTCGTTGGCCAGCGCGATGTTGAAGGGCGTGTAGTCCATCACCGAGCTGACGACGCCATTGGTGGCGGTGTATGTCTTGTCCTGCAGCTGCGTGCGGTTGACGGTCGTCGATGCCTTGAAGTTGTGCTTCAGGCCCAGGGTGTGACCCACCTCGTGCATGATCACTTCCTTCACGTAGGCCTGTACCAGCGCTTCCACCTGCGGGCTGTCGGGCGGCAGGTCGGCCCGTGCTTCCAGCAGGTCGAAGGCAAAGGCCGCTTCGTCGGCGCTTTGTTCGGCGAAGTCGCAGAACGCGTCATGGCGGTGGCCCAGTGCACCCCCCAGCGCGTTCAGGCGCGTGGGCAGGCTGCCCAGGTCTTCGCTGGCCACGCGGCGGGCGCCGCGGGCAAACACGTCGCTCATCGCGATGTCGGCGTCCAGGATCTCGCCGGTGCGCGGGTCGCGCACGCTGGGGCCGCGGGCAAAACCCACGTCGCTGCCCACGAACCAGCGGATGGACGCGTGCGAGGCATCCAGCGTGTCGAAGTCGGCGTCGTCCGGCTGCTGCCGGACCACGATGGCGTTCTTGAAGCCGATGCGCTCAAAGGCCTTGTTCCACTCCAGCACGCCGGCTTCCACCGAGGCGCGGTAGCGCTGCGGGATGTTGCGGTCCAGCCAGTAGGTGATGGGCTGCACCGGCTCGGACAGCGCGGCCGAGGGGTCCTTCTTCTCGAGCCGCCAGCGCGCCACATGGTGCACGCGCAGGTTGGGTCGCATCTCCAGCCCGTAGTCGGTGT
>NZ_CAXFDV010000770.1:0-1654 GCF_964001545.1 uncultured Aquincola sp. | reverse complement strand
GCGAACACGCCCGGCACCGAGGTCTGGCCGTGGCTGTTGACGATGATCTCGCCACGCGGCGACAGCTCCACGCCACTGCCCTTGAGCCAGGCGGTGTTGGGCACCAGGCCGATCTGCACGAACACGCCCGACAGGTCGATGCTGTGCAGCTCGCCGCTCTTGCGGTCCTTGTAGGCCAGGCCCACCACCTTGCTGCCGTCGCCCTTGACCTCGGTGGTCTGCGCATTCACCAGCACCTTGACGTTGGGCAGGCTGTGCAGCTTGCGCTGCAGCACGGCGTCGGCGCGCAGCTGGCTGTCGAATTCCAGCAGCGTCACGTGGTCCACCACGCCGGCCAGGTCGATGGCTGCCTCGACGCCCGAGTTGCCGCCGCCGATCACGGCCACCTTCTTGCCCTTGAACAGCGGGCCGTCGCAGTGCGGGCAGTAGGTCACGCCCTTGGTGCGGTACTCGGCTTCGCCCGGCACGTTCATGTCGCGCCAGCGGGCGCCGGTGGCCAGGATCACGCTCTTGCTCTTGAGCGTGCCGCCGCTGGCCAGCGTCACTTCCACCAGGTCGCCGTCGAGCTTCAGGGCCTCGGCGCGCTGCATGTTCATGATGTCCACGTCGTACGACTTGACGTGCTCTTCCAGCGCCACGGCGAACTTCGGGCCGTCGGTTTCCTTGATCGAGATGTAGTTCTCGATGCCCAGCGTGTCCAGCACCTGGCCGCCGAAGCGCTCGGCCGCCACACCGGTGCGGATGCCCTTGCGCGCCGCATACACGGCCGCCGCCGCGCCGGCCGGGCCGCCGCCGACGATCAGCACGTCGAACGGTGCCTTGGCGCTGAGCTTGGCCGCGTCACGGGCGGTGGCGCCGGTGTCGATCTTGGCCAGGATTTCTTCCAGGCCCATGCGGCCCTGGCCGAAGGGCTGTCCGTTCAGGAAGATGGAAGGCACGGCCATGATCTGGCGCTGCTCGACCTCGTCCTGGAAGAAGCCACCGTCGATGGCCACGTGCTTGATGCGCGGGTTCAGCACCGCCATCAGGTTCAGCGCCTGCACCACGTCCGGGCAGTTGTGGCAGGTCAGGCTCATCCAGGTCTCGAAGACCAGGTCCTGCTCAGGCTGCAGCGCACGGATCTGCTCGATCAGGTCGGCTTCCACCTTGGGCGGGTAGCCACCGGCCTGCAGCAGCGCCAGCACCAGCGAGGTGAACTCGTGGCCCATCGGCAGCGCCGCGAAGCGCACGCCCATGTCGGCGCCCTGGCGGGTGATCTGGAAGGAGGGGCGACGGCTGTCGTGGCCGTCGGTGCGCAGCGTGATCTTGTCGGACAGGCCGACGATCTCGCTCAGCAGCTCACGCACCTGTTGCGATTCGGCGCGGTCGTCCAGCGAGGCGATCAGTTCGATCGGCTGCTGCAGGCGTTCGAGGTAGCCCTTGAGTTGGGCCTGGAGGTTGGCGTCCAGCATGGCGGCTCCTTTAGTCAGCGGTATGCGGTGTGTTCAAACGGGCGGCGGCAGACCCAGACCCGGTTGAACACGCCCCGCTGCACAAGCCGCGGGACGTTTTCAACAGGGCCCGGTTCGGGCCTGCGCAAACCGGCGGTGCCGGCCTGCGCGGGAAGCCTGGTCGGCCGGCACGGCGCCGGCCTTCAGCTTCGTCATCGGTGGTG
>NZ_CAXFDV010000769.1:0-2684 GCF_964001545.1 uncultured Aquincola sp. | reverse complement strand
CAGTGTGCGGGGCAAGTGGCGCGCAGGGTCGGTCACCAGGCCGCAGCGGTAACGCTCGCCGGCCCAGCGCAAGGCGCGGCAGCGGCCGGTGCGGCGCCGGCTCACCAGCATGCCGGCCGGGCAGGGCTCGGCCGCGCAGCACACGCCGCAGCCATTGCACGGCTGGCCGGGCAGGGGCTTGGCGGGCGCATCGCTGCGCAGCAGGAAGACACGGGGCATGGCCGCATCATCGGCGCCCCTGCGGCGGCGTAGCGGGCAAAAAAGCGGGGCGACGCCTGTGCTGCTCGGCCGCTGGCACCACAATCCCCCCATGGAAGCGGATGCCATCGTCACATTGCTGCGGCAGCGGCTGCCCACGCTGCTGGCCGTGCATGCCTTCGGCAGCCGGGTGCAAGGCACGGCCGGGCCCGACAGCGACCTCGACCTGGCCGTGCTGGTGCCCGGCTATGCCGACCCGGTGGCCCTGTGGTCGCTGGCCAGTGAGGTGGCCGATCTGGCGGGCTGCCACGTCGATCTGCTCGATCTGCGCGCGGCGTCCACCGTGATGCAGCACCAGGTGCTCACTACCGGCGTGGCCTGGTGGCGGCGTGACGACGAAGTGATGATGTGGGAGGCAGCGATGCTCAACGAGATGCTGGCGCTGGACGAAGCTCGCGCACCTTTGATCGCCGACATCCTGCGCAGGGGCCGTGTGTATGGTGAATGAAATACTGCTGAACAAGGCGGCCGCGATCGAGCGCTGCGTACGCCGCGCGCGCGAGGAATACGAGCGCGGCCCCGACACCTTCGCCACCGACTTCACCCGCCAGGACGCGGCCATCCTCAACATCCAGCGCGCCTGTGAGGCGGCCTTGGACATGGGCCAGCACCTGGTGCGCCGAGATCAGCTGGGTGTGCCGCAAAGCGCGCGGCAAGTGTTCGATCTGTTGGCGCAAGCCGGCCTGATCGAGTCGGCGCTGGCAGAGGCCATGAAGCGCATGGTCGGCTTCCGCAACATCGCGGTGCACGAGTACCAGAAGCTGCAGCTGCCCATCACCGTGGCCATCATCCGCGACCACCTGGATGAGTTCCTGCAGTTCACCCGGGCCGTGCTGGGGCACGCAGGCTCTTCCAGCTGATCAACGGATCCAGGCTTCACGCCGTCACGCGGAACGGCTGCGGGTCGAGGGCCGGTTGGCGGTTCTCCATCAAATCGGCCAGCACGCTCGCACTGCCGCAGGCCAGCGTCAGGCCCAGGGCGCCGTGGCCGGCGTTCAGCCACAGGCCGGGCCAGCGGGTGGGGCCCACCTGGGGCCGGCCGCTGGGCGTGGCAGGGCGCAGGCCGGTCCAGGGTTGCACGTCGTCATGGCTACAGGCGCCGGGAAAGGTCTCGCGCACCGCCTGGCACAGCGCCTCGATGCGGCGCGGTGGCAGCGCGCGGTTCATGCCGATCAGCTCGGCGAAGCCGGCCACGCGCAGCCGGTCGCCCAGGCGTGCGTGCACCAGCTTGCGGCCGTTGTCGGTGATGCTCACGCGGGGCGCCGCGCCGTCGTCCACGATGGGCAATGACACGCTGTAGCCCTTGATCGGCTCGATCGGCGGCCGGCCGCCCAGCGGGCGCAGCAGCTGCAGCGTGGCCGGCCCGGCGGCCAGCACGAAGTCATCGGCCTCCAGCCGTTCGGCCGCCTGGCCAGTGGCGGCACCGGCGGGAGCCAGCAGGCAGGCCACCACGCGGCCCGCCCCATCGCGCTGCAGCGCCGTCACCCGCTGGCCCAGGCGCAGCGTGGCGCCGCTGCGCTCGGCCAGCAGCACCGCCAGCCGGGCGGCGTCGATCACCTCTTCGCTCTCGGTCCACACGCCGAAGGCGATGGGACCGCCGCCGGTGGCGGCCAGCGCAGGCTCCAGCCGCTTCACCTCGTCGGCGCCCACGATGGCCTGCTCGCAGCCCCAGGCGCGCTGCCAGTCGATCTGCCGCTGCACGCCGGCCAGTGCCTCGGGCTTGCGGTAGATCACCAGCTTGCCCGGGCGGGTGTGGCGGGTGGCTTCGGCGCTGCCCGGCTGCGCGGCCAGCCAGCGGTGCAGGGTGCGGCGGCTTTCGGCGGCCAGCGCCAGCAGCTGCTCGCTGGTGCGGCGCACCGTGGGCCACTGGCAGGCGGCGATGAACTCGCTCAACCAGCGCGCATGGCCCAGGCGCGGCTGCGGCCGCCAGCGCAGCGGGCTGGTGGGCGACAAGAGCCACTTGGGCAGGTTCTTCAACGCATCGGGCGTGGCCAGCGGTTCCACGTAGCTGTAGCTCAGCTGGGCGCCGTTGCCCAAGCTTTCGCCGCGGCCGGCCTGCGGCTGTGCGTCCACCAGGGTCACGCGCCAGCCGCGCTCGGAAAGCGCCTGCGCGGTGGCCGCGCCGACGATGCCGGCGCCGATCACGCAGGCATGGCGCTGCCCCGCCGGGGCGGTGTGCGGGTTCATCCAGGGCTCCTTCAGGCAGGCACGGCGCTGCGCTGCGCCAGCGACCAGGCCACGGCGCGGCGCGCCAGGGCTTCGGTCGCGTCGATCACCGGCAGCGGCGCGCCGGCTGCGGGTATCACCAGCGGAATCTCGGTGCAGCCCAGCACCAGGGCCTGGGCGCCGCGCCGGGCCAGCGCTTCGGCCACCGGCAGCAGCAGGCCGCGGGCGGCTGGCAGGTCGCCGGCCTTGACGGCGGCGAT
>NZ_CAXFDV010000768.1:0-6597 GCF_964001545.1 uncultured Aquincola sp. | reverse complement strand
TTTGCCCGCATCGACAGCAGCCAGCCGCGCGAAGCCGTGTGGCAGGACATCCTGCGCGTGTTGGAGCAGCGCACATGGTGATCGGCCCCGACGGCGAACTGGGCCTGCCCTGGCTGCGGCCGGTGCTGGACCAGGCCCTGGCCAGCGTGCGCGGCCATGCCACGCTGGTGCATGGCCCCGGCGGCGTCGGCCAGTTTGAACTGGCGATTGCGCTGGCCCAGGCCTGGCTGTGCGAAGCGGCCGAGCCCGGCCCGCGCCCCTGTGGCCGTTGCGCCGCCTGCCACCTGATGCAGGCCCGCATGCACCCCGACTTCCATCTGCTGATTCCTGACGCGCTGCGTGAGCCGCTGGGTTGGCAGATGGACGGCGAGGGCGCCCGCGACAGTGACGCCAAGAAGGCCAAGCCCAGCCGCGAGATCAAGGTGGAGGCGGTGCGCACCGCCATCGACTGGAGCCAGCAGACCTCGTCGCGCGGGCGCGGCAAGGTGGTGGTGATCCACCCCGCGCAGGCGATGAACCTGGTGGCCGCCAATGCCTTGCTCAAGACGCTGGAAGAGCCGCCCGGCAACCTCAAGCTGCTGCTGTGTTCCAGCGACCCCGAGGCGCTGCTGCCCACGCTGCGCAGCCGCTGCCAGCGCCTGCTGCTGCCGCGGCCCGAGCGGGCGATGGCGCTGCAATGGCTGGCCAGCCAGGGCGTGCAGGAGGCCGAAGTGCTGTACGCCGCCGCCGGCGAGCAGCCGGTGGAAGCGCTGGCGATGCTGCAGGCCGGCATCGACGCCGCGCAGTGGCGGCGGCTGCCGCAGGCGCTGCGCGCCGGCCAGGCGGCGGCGCTGACGGCCTGGCCGCTGCCGCGCGCCATCGACGCGCTGCAAAAGCTCTGCCACGACCTGACGGTGGTGGCCGTGGGCGGCGAGCCTCGCTACTTCGAGGCCACGCAGCTGCCGCCGGGCGCGCAGCTGCCGGCGCTCAATGCCTGGCAGGCCACGCTGCGCCGTGCCGCGCGGCATGACGAGCATCCTTGGAATGCCTCGCTGCTGATCGAATCGCTGGTGCTGGAAGGCCGCGGCGTGTGGCCGGCGGCGGCTCCGGCCCCACGGGGCGGTGGCCGGGGGCGCGTCGGTACACTCTGAGCACGATGAACGAACCCGCTGCACGCCCCGGCGCTGCGCCTGGCGCCACTGCCACACCGGTAACCGCGCCGATGACGCAGGGCACCGCGCCCGCCGCCAGCGGCCGGCCCAGCGTCATCCAGCTGGTGTTCCGCGACAAGGCTTCGCTGTATGCCGCCTACGTACCGCTGTTCTCTGACGGTGGGCTGTTCGTGCCCACCACGCGCGACTACAAGCTGGGCGACGAGATCTACCTGCTGCTGTCGCTGCCCGACGACCCTCAGCGCTACCCGGTGGCCGGGAAGGTGGGCTGGATCACCCCGGCCAATGCCTCGGGCGGCCGCACCCAGGGCGTGGGCGTGCGTTTTCCCACCGACGAAAAAACCCGCGTGATGAAGCTGAAGATCGAGGAAATCCTCGGCACCTCGGTGCAATCGGCCAAGCCCACGCAAACCATCTGACCCGTGTACGTCGATTCGCATTGCCATCTCAGCATGGCCGACTTCGCCCCGCGCATGCCCGACATCCGCGCCGCCATGGCGCAAGCCCAGGTCGACCGCGCGCTGGTCATCTGCACCACGCTGGAAGAGTTCGACGCGGTGCATGCGCTGGCGCTGCAGTACGACAACTTCTGGGCCAGCGCCGGCGTGCACCCCGACACCGAAGGCCTGCGCGAGCCCAGCTACGAAGACCTGATGGACCTCGGCAGCCGCCCGCGCGTGGTGGCCATCGGCGAGACGGGCCTGGACTACTACCGCCTGAACGGCCGCAGCATCGAAGACATGGCCTGGCAGCGCGAGCGCTTTCGCACCCACATCCGCGCGGCGCGGACGCTGGGCAAGCCGCTGGTCATCCACACCCGCAGCGCCAGTGACGACACGCTGGCCATCCTGCGGGAGGAGGGCGCCGGCCCGGGTGAAGCCCCGCGTGGCGTGTTCCATTGCTTCACCGAGACGGCCGAGGTGGCGCGTGCGGCGCTGGATCTGGGCTTTCACATCTCGTTCTCGGGCATCCTCACCTTCCGCAATGCGCAAGACCTGCGCGAGGTGGCGCGCTGGGTGCCGATGGACCGGCTGCTGATCGAGACGGACAGCCCCTACCTGGCGCCGGTGCCGTTCCGCGGCAAGGTCAACCAGCCGGCCTATGTGCCCCACGTGGCCGCCCAGCTGGCCGAGCTGAAGGGCTGCAGCGCCGAGGAAATCGGCCGCGTGACCAGCGAGAACTTCGAGCGGCTCTTCGGGGTGGCCGCATGAGCCTGCCATTGCACACCGCCATGCACCGTCGCCTGCTGCTGGCCGGCGCCGCCTCGCTGGCCGGCCTGGCCGCGCTGCCCGCGCGTGCCGGCTCCTACGAAGACTTCTTCCGCGCGATCAACATCGACGCGCCGGACATCATCCGCGACCTGTTGGCGCGCGGCTTCGACCCCAATGCCCGCGACCCGCGCGGCCAGGTGGCGCTGTCGCTGGCCTTCAAGGACGAATCGCTGAAGGCGGCCGAGGCCCTCTTCGCCCATCCGCAGCTGGACGTGAATGCCGAGAACCCGGTGGGCGAAACCCCGCTGATGATGGCCGCGATGCGCGGCTACCTCGACTGGGCGCAGCGGCTCGTCAAGCGCGGCGCTAAGGTCAACAAGCCGGGCTGGTCGCCGATGCACTACGCGGCCATCGCGCCCGACCACCGCATGTTGCAGTTCATGCTGGCGCAGGGCGGCGATGTGTCGGCCCTCAGCCCCAACGGCACCACGCCGCTGATGATGGCCGCCCGCAATGGCGACGAGCGCACCGTCGACCTCCTGCTGGCGCGCGGCGTGGACGTGAAGGCCAAGAACCAGGCCGGCTACACCGCGGCCGACATGGCCCGCTCGCAGGACCGCGACAACCTGGCCGACCGGCTGAAGTCCCTGATGCGCTGACGCCCCTGTCAGCGATCTTCCGACGCGGGCTTTGGCCCGAGGACGACTGTTGCGGCGTTCGGCTGCTTCGTAAAGTTCTTTCATCGCGGGCATGGTGCCGGCGTCTGGAGAGAACGATGATCAAGACGGCTGCCGCCAATCCTTTTGCCCTGATGATCAACCCCGACGTGGTGCTGCGCGCCGTCGAGCGCTCGGAGCGCCTGGCCCGCCTGAGCAGCCGCATCTGCCGCCCGCTGGACAAGCCGCTGATTCCGAAGAACGACGACATCGACTACGGCGACGATGACGCCGAAGACGGCGAAGTCTGAACCCCGCACCCAGCCGCCCACAGGGCGGCTTTTTGTTGTCCCAGGCTCGCTGATTGCCCAGGCCCTCCCGCAGGAGGGATCATGACAGTAGCAAGTGCAGACATCGCCGAGGGCGAACAGCTCGAGCGGATACCCACCGGCATCCCCGAACTGGACCTGGTGCTGCGAGGTGGCGTGGGCAAGGGCAGGGTGCACCTGGTGGAAGGCCGCCCCGGCACCGGCAAGACGACGATGGCCACGCAGTTCCTGGTGGCCGGCCGCGACCGCGGCCTGCGCGGCCTGTATGTGGCGCTGTCGGAGACCGCCGAGGAACTCGCGGCCAGCGCAGCCAGCCACGGCTGGCACTTGAAGGGCATCGAGGTGCTGGAACTGGCGCCCGAACAATCGCGCCGGGGGCTCGACCAGAGCATCCTCGAGCCCAGCGAGCTGGACCTGGGCGAGACCATCGACCAGATCGTCGATGCGGTGGCGCACACCCAGGCCACGCTGGTGGTCATCGATTCGCTGGCCGAGGTGCGGCTGCTGGCCACCGAGCCCAACCGCTACCGGCGGCAGATCATGGCCTTGCGCCGCCAGCTGCTGCAGTCGGGCGCCACCGTGCTGCTGCTCAACGACATGACCGAGGGCGGCGACTACGACCTGCAGGCCATGGTGCACTGCGTGGTCAGCCTGCAGATGACCGAGCGCAGCTATGGCGCCGCGCGGCGCCGGCTGCGGGTGGTGAAGATGCGCGGCGGCGACTTCCAGAGCGGTTGGCACGACTTCGTCATCCAGCGCGGCCAGCTGATCGTGTTTCCCAGCCTCATTGCGCAGGAGCACGAAACCGGACATCCGCGCGAGGTGCAGTCCTGCGGCAGCGCCGAGCTGGACGCGCTGTTCGGCGGTGGCCTGTCGCGCGGCAGCACCACGGTGCTCACCGGGCCTTCTGGCGTCGGCAAGTCGACGCTGGCGATGCAGTTGCTGCAGGCCGCGGCCCGCGGGGGGCAGCGCAGCGCCTACTTCTCGTTCGACGAGGCGCAGGCCAGTGCGCAGGAGCGCGCCGAGCACCTGGGCTTCGACTTCAACGCCCTGGTGGCCAGCGGCGCGATGCACTGGGAGCGCGCCAATCCCACGCGCATCTCGCCCGGTGAATTCGTGTGGAAGGTGCGCCGCCAGGTGGAGGACAACGGCGCCTCGATGGTGGTGATCGACAGCCTGAACAGCTACCTCGAGACCATGCCCGAGGAACAGGCGCTGATGCTGCAGCTGCACGAGCTGCTGACCTACCTGTCGCACCAGGGTGTGGTTACGCTGATGGTGCTGGCCGAGCGGGGCGTGGTGGAGCCGCTGGAGTCGCCGATCGACCTGTCCTTCTTGAGCGACGCGGTGGTGCTGATGCGCTACCACGAGGCCGGCCACGACCTGCGGCGCACGATCACCGTCATCAAGAACCGCACCGGCCGCCATTCCAGCCGGGCGCATGCGTTCACGCTGGCGCGCGGCGGCCTGCACATCGGCGATGCGATGCAGGCCGACCTTGCGGCGACCCTGCCTGCCTGCTGACCATGCAGGAACGCCTGCTCATCCTCACGGGCTCGCGGCACGACGACGAGGTGCTGGTGGAGGTCGCGGCCCACCTGGAGCTGCGGGCCGTGTGCTGCACCACGGTGGAAGAAGTCTGCGAAGCGGTCGGCCGCGAGGCCGGCGCGCTCGTCATCACCGAAGAAGCCTGCGGCCCGGGGCCGGTGGAGGTGCTGGCCAGCTGCCTGGCGCAGCAGCCGCCCTGGAGCGACCTGCCGGTGATCGCGCTGACCTCGCGCCGCGTCAGCGGCACCGCCACGCAGCGGCAGGCCTTGTTCGACCGGCTGGGCCACGTCACCCTGCTGCAGCGGCCGCTGCGCTGGGAAACCTTGCTCAGCGCCGTGGCCGCCGCGGTGCGCAGCCGCCGGCGCCAGCATGTGCTGGCCGACCACATGGCGCGGCTGTCGGCCTCGGCCGAGCACCTGGAAGACCAGGTGCGCCAGCGCACCCGCACGCTGCGCAAGACGCTCACCCAGCTGCAGGAAACGCAGCAGCAGCTGGTGGAGTCTCAGCGCATGGAAGCCATCGGCCAGCTCACCGGCGGCGTGGCGCACGACTTCAACAACCTGCTGCAGGTGGTCAACAGCAGCGTGACGCTGGCGCAGCGGGCGCAGGCGCGGCCGGAGCTGCAGCACAAGGCGCTGACCACCATCAAGCAGGCCACGGCGCGGGGCAGCAAGCTCACGCAGCAGCTGCTGGCCTTTGCCAGCCGCCAGCCGCTGGTCGAACAGACGGTGGACCTGGCCAGCGTGATGGCCGCCTTCGGCGAATTCCTGCAGCGTGCGGTGCGGCAGGAAATCCGGCTGACCGTGCGTGTGGCGCCGGGCACCTGGCCGGTGACCATCGACGTGGCCCAGCTGGAAATGTCGGTGATGAACCTGGTGGTGAATGCGCAGGACGCGATCCACGGCCCCGGCACCATCGACGTGGCCGTGGCCAATGCCGACGAGCCACCCCCCGCCCTGGCCGCCGCCCTGGCCAGCGGCGGGGAGGGCGCCCGGCCGGCGGACGAGGCTTTCGTGTGCATCGAGGTGCGCGACTCCGGCAGCGGCATGAGCGAAGACACCGCGCGCCAGGCGTTCGAGCCCTTCTTCACCACCAAGGCGCCGGCCAAGGGCACCGGCCTGGGCCTGAGCCAGGTCTACGGCTTTGCACGCCAGAGCGGCGGTGCGGCTGCGGTGCTGCGCACGGGCAGCACTGGCACCACCATCGGGCTGTGGCTGCCACGCGCCGCCACCACCGACCGCCCGGTGGTGCAGCGGGGCAGCGAAGCGCCGGCCGCGGCGCCCGCGATGGACCGCCCGCGTCGGGTGCTGGTGGTGGAAGACGACCCGGCGGTGGCCGAGGCGGTGGAGACCATGATCCGCGCGCTGGGCTTCGAGACCAGCAGCGCCCGCTCGGCCGCCGAGGCGCTGAAGGCCGACCTCACCGGCCACGACCTGGTGTTTTCCGACGTGCTGATGCCCGGCGGCATGGACGGCGTGGAACTGGCGCTGCGCCTGCGCGAACTGCACCCCGGACTGCCCATCCTGCTGACTTCCGGCTACGCCGGCGCCCCCGAGCGCGTGAGCCAGGCGGGCTTTCCGCTGCTGAGCAAGCCCTACACCGAAGAGGCCTGGCTGGCGGCGGTGCAGCGGTTGTTGAAGGTGGGTGTCGGACCGTGAGGGCGGGCGAGCTGGAGAGCAGCGTCGTTCGCCAAGTCTTTGAT